>NZ_JBFBGN010000235.1:0-5415 GCF_040684675.1 Streptomyces sp. NPDC089915
TCCTGGAGCCCGAGCTCGGCGCGGCGGCGGGCTTCATCGCCCAGAACCCCGAACGGGCCCGCCGGCTCCTGGAGCACGGCCTGCACTCCCTCGTCCCCGCCAGGGGGTGCCGGCGTAGCGGGCGGCGGCCCGCTCCCGGGCCTCGCGCACCCGGTCGGCGACGGCCCGCGTGCCCTCGCCCCGGCCGCCCCGGCCCAGCAGGTCGGACCGGGTGACCGGTTCGACCTCCACCCGCAGGTCGACCCGGTCGAGCAGCGGGCCCGACAGCCGGGCCTGGTAGCGCCGGATCACCGAGGAGGGGCAGTCGCAGCCCGACCCCTGCAGGGTGTGCCGCCCGCAGGGGCACGGGTTGGCGGCGAGGACCATCAGGAAGCGGGCGGGCAGCCGTACCACCCCGGCGGCCCGGGCGATGACCACGTGCCCGGATTCGAGGGGCTGGCGCAGGGCGTCGAGCACCTTGGCGCTGAACTCGGCCGCCTCGTCGAGGAAGAGCACCCCCCGGTGGGCCAGGGAGACCGCCCCGGGCCTGGGGATCCCGGCCCCGCCGCCGACCAGGGACTGCATGGTCGCCGAGTGGTGCGGGGCGCAGTACGGGGGCCGGGAGACCAGCGGTTCGCCGGGCGGGAGGATTCCCGCGACCGAGTGGACGGCCGTCACCTCCAGGGAGTCCTGTCGGGTGAGGGGCGGCAGGATCCACGGCAGGCGCTCGGCGAGCATCGTCTTGCCGGCGCCCGGGGGCCCGTTGAGGAAGAGGTGGTGGCCCCCGGAGGCGGCCACCTCCAGGGCCCGGCGGGCGCCGTGCTGCCCGGCGACGTCCCCGAGGTCGGGGAAGTCCGGGCCGTCCTCGGCGCCCCGGGCCAGGCCCGTACCGAGTCCGGCGCCGGGCAGGAGCAGCCCGGCCAGCATCGGGTCGGGGCGCCCCTCCCCGTCCGGCGGGTCCTCCTCGGGCACCGGCGCGTCGGTGAGCACGGCGATCAGCTGGCGCAGGCTGCCCACGCCCAGCACCGCCACCTCCGGGACCAGGGCGGCCTCGGCGGCGCACTGCCGGGGCACCACCACCTGCCGGTACCCCGCCTCGGCGGCGGCGACCACGGCCGGGAGGATCCCCCGGACCGGGCGCACCCGCCCGTCCAGGCCCAGCTCCCCGATGAGCACCAGGTCGGCGATGGCGTCCGGGTCGACCACCTCGGCGGCCCCGAGGACGGCCGCGGCCACGGCCAGGTCGAAATGGGCTCCGGCCTTGGGCACGGAGGCCGGGCTGAGTCCGACCGTGAGCTTCTTCTGCGGCCAGGCTGCGCCGGAGTTCACCACGGCCGCCCGCACCCGGTCCCGGCTCTCGACCAGGGTCTTGTCGGGCAGCCCCACCAGGGTGAAGGCCGCGACCCCCGGCTCCAGGTCGGCCTGGACCTCCACCACCACGCCGTCGACGCCCACCAGGGCCACCGAGCAGGCCCGCGCGAACCCCATCAGGCCACCCCCCTGACGTGCTCCACCACGGGCGCGCCGCGCCCGGGCAGCAGGACCCCGACCAGGTCGATCCGCACCCCGCCCGGCGGTGGCCCCCCGTGGTCGGCGAGCCAGCGCCCGGCCAGCCGGCGCAGCCGCTCGGCCTTCCCGGCCCGGACGGCCGCCATGGGGTGCTCGAAGCCCCCCGCGCGGCGCGTCTTGACCTCGCACACGACGAGGGCTTCCCCGTCCCGCGCGACGATGTCGATCTCCCCGCCCCGGCACCGCCAGTTCCGGGCGATCACCGTCATCCCCGACTCGGTGAGCCGCCGCACGGCGAGCTCCTCGCCGTACCGCCCCATCGCCTGTCGTGCCACGCCCTTCGCGTTCATCCGGCACCACCTCCGGCACCGACGATCCCGCGTCCCGGCCCACCGAGTGGATCTTGGTGGACAACTCCGGAGCTGTGGACGAACCCCTCACCCCTGCGGGTGGATCCCCGGCCGGATCAGCCGCCCGGCAGTTCGAGGTCGCTCTTGTTGAGCTCCTCGATGTTCACGTCCTTGAAGGTCAGCACCCGCACCTGCTTGACGAAGCGGGCGGGCCGGTACATGTCCCAGACCCAGGCGTCGGCCATCGTGACCTCGAAGAACACCTCCCCCTGGACCGAGTGCACCTGCATCTCGTAGTCGTTGGTGAGGTAGAAACGGCGTTCCGTCTCGATCACGTACTTGAACAGCCCGACGACGTCGCGGTACTCCCGATAGAGCTTCAGCTCCATCTCGGTCTCGTACTTCTCGAGGTCCTCGGCGCTCATGGCATGTTCCCCTTCAGCCGTGCGTCCCCCTATTGTGCGCCAGCGCCGTGCGCCCCTAAACGATTTCCGGGGGCAGGACCACCGGAGCGTCCGGGGGACCGTCGTCGAGCAGCGTCCTCAGCAGCCCGGCGAGCTTGGTCGGGTACACCGTCTCACGGGCCGCCAGGAGTTCCTCGGAGGTCCACCATCTCGCCCCCGTGACGCTGCGCCGCTCCAGTTCGGTGAGGCCGCCCATCGCCGTCTCCGTCCGGGTGGTGCGGGCCAGGAAGTACCACTCGTCCTGCTCCCAGCGCCTGCCGTCGAAGGGGAAGGAGCAGTAGCGGTGCCACAGCACCGGCCCCAGCTCCACCTCGGTGATCCCCGTCTCCTCCGCCAGCTCGCGCAGCGCGGCCTGCTCTCGGGTCTCGTCGCCCTCCAGCCCGCCGCCGGGGGTGAACCACCAGTCGTCGGCGGGATCGGCCGGTTCGAAGCCGTGCAGCAGCAGGATCCGGTCCTCGGGGTCCAGCAGGATCACCCGGGACACCCTCCGGGGCCGCCCCTCGAACCGCTCAGCGCCCACCGGAGCGCCCCCGCGCCCGCCCGCGCCCCAGGACCCGGGCCACCGGCCCGTAGGCGGCCCCCAGCACCACGAGGGCGGCTCCGGCCACCACCGCGGCCACCTGGAGCCGCAGCGGCCCGGGCTGCGAGATCCCGCCGGGGAGCGCGGCGAAGACCTGCGGGCGGTCCAGCATCCCGGTGTTCGGCCACGCCAGGGCGTCGACCCGGGCCACCACCGCCGACCGGGGAACCGTCCCCTGGCCGGCGTCCTGCAGGTGGGCCCGCGAGTCCAGCGAGCCGGAGCGCCGGTCGCCCATCAGGAAGAGGTTGCCCTCGGGCACGGTCACCTCGAAGGAGGTCGTCCCCGCGGCCAGCGCGTCCCGCCCGGCCCGGTCCACGTACGGCTCGTCCAGCGGCTTTCCGTTCACGGTCAGCCGGCCGCCCTGGCCGCAGCAGCCGACGGTGTCGCCGCCGACGGCCACGACCCGCTTCACCATGGGCGAGTCGCTCCACTGGGAGTCCTTGAAGACGACCACGTCACCGCGGCGCACCTCGGCGCCGCCGATCCGCTCCGCCAGCACCCGGTCGCCGGGCTGGACGGTGGGGACCATGGAGTTCGTCGGCACGGTGTAGGGCTGGTACACCAGCGCCCCCCAGACGAAGCCGCCCAGGAAGAGCGCGAAGCCGATGGCGACGGCGATGCCCGACAACGCGTTGCCGAGCCCGCCGCGGCCGTCTCTGCCGCTCGCGCGTATTGCCTGTGCCTGTGTTCCGCCCATTGGTGCGCCCCCATACCCGGAGATGGCCGCCACCCGGCGATGGCCGGCCTGGGCGGCACCCTACCCGGCGGTAGGCGTCTTGGTCAGCCTCCGGCGGCGCCACAGGACGAGGGGCACCGCGCCGACGAGCCCGAGCGCCGCCGGGTTGACCCCGGCCGCACCGGCTCCGGCGGCCTGCGGCGAGTGCAGGGGGGCCGGGAGCTGCTTGTCGATGCCCTTCTGGTCGAAGGTGTCCGGGACCGGCAGGGTGGCCCAGCGGGTGACCGGCCAGGCGACGACCACGGCGCGCCCGACGACGTCCGAGACGGGCACGAAGCCCTGGGTGGAGTCCTGCATGTGGTAGCGGGAGTCCTGCGAGTTCTGGCGGTGGTCGCCCATCACCCAGATCTTGCCCTTGGGCACGGTGACCGGCCCGAACGGGGCGTCGTCGCAGGGGGTGTTGCCGGGGTAGATGTACGGCTCGTCCAGCGGCTTGCCGTTGACGACGACCGGTCCGCCCCGCTTGCACTCCACGGTGTCCCCGCCGATGGCGATGGTCCGCTTGATCAGGTCCTTCTCCTCGGCGGACGGCATCAGGCCGATCCAGCTGAGGACCTTCTGCACCACGTTCGGCTCGGGGGTGGGCTCGCCGTCCAGCCAGTGCGCGGGGTCGTGGAACACGACGACCTCGCCGCGCTCGGGTTCGGAGCCGAACCACGGGGTCAGCTTGTCCACCAGGACCCGGTCACCGCGCTGCAGGGTGTTCTGCATCGAGTCGGACGGGATCGAGAACGCCTGGACCAGGAAGGTCTTGATCAGCAGGGCCAGCACCAGGGCGATGCCGATGAGGAGCGGGAGCTCCTTCCAGAAGGAGCGGGGCCGCTCGGCCTCCGCGCCCGCCTCGTCGGTCTCGTGCGTGACGGCATCGTCCGGCCGCTCCTCGCCCTCATCGCGTCCGGATCGAGCGCCTACCGCCACATCCCCCACATCCACTCCTCACTCGCAAAGCCACCGCCCGCGCCGGAACAGGAACGGGCCCTCCCCTCCCTTAACGAGCGGGAGTTCCCTAAGGCGCGGGAGACCGGGAACACACTATGCGAACGCGGTGCCCCGACGGCGCCCGCCGGGCCGCCGCCGGCGGCCGGAGCGGGCCGGATCCGGAACGTCGAGGAAGGTCGCGGGCTGTTCCAGCCGGCGCCAGTGGTCGAACGGCCAGGCGATCACCACGGCCTGTCCCACCACGCCCTTCTCGTCGATGGTGCCCTCGAACGCCTCGTCGAGGTGGTAGCGGGAATCGGCCGAATTGGCGCGGTGGTCGCCCATCACGAAGAGCCGTCCGGCGGGTACGTGCACCTCAAAGGGGATGTCGGAGGGCGAGTTCCCGGGTGACACGTAAGGCTCATCGAGCGGACGGCCGTTGACGGTCACCCGCCCCCGGTTGTCGCAGCAGGCCACGGTGTCGCCGCCGATGCCGATGACCCGCTTGATCAGGTCCTGCTCGTCGGCCGAGGGCAGCAGGCCGATGAAGGTCAGGGTCTGCTTGATCTGCTTGACGCCCGCCGGGTCCTGGGCGGGCCGGGCCGCCTCGCCCTTGAGCCAGCCTCCGGGGTCCTTGAAGACGACGACGTCGCCCCGCTCGACCTTGGCGCCGAACCAGGGGGTCAGCTTGTCCACGAGCACCCGGTCGCCGATCCGGATCGTCTGCTCCATCGAGCCGGACGGGATGAAGAACGCCTGGACCAGGAAGGTCTTGAGCACCAGGGCTATGCACAGGGCCACCGCCACCAGCAGCGGCAGCTCCCCGGCCCGGCGGGTGCGCCGGCGCCGCCGCACCTTGCGCGCCATCCGGCGCCGCTG
>NZ_JBFBGN010000236.1:0-5188 GCF_040684675.1 Streptomyces sp. NPDC089915
GGCCGGGGTGTTAACGGCGTCAACGGGGGTGGGTGGGGTGGGGGGTGCCGCTTGGGTGGTGCTGACGGCGTTGGCGGGGGTGGCGGGGGGTTCGGTGTTAACGGCGTTAATGGTGGGGGTGCCCGGGGTGGGGTGGAGGGCGGCGAGGCCTTCGAGGAGGCGGGCGTAGGCCGCGCGCTTGGGGGGACGGGGGGCCGTGCGGCCGGTCTCCCAGGAGGTGACGGTCTCGCGGCGGACCGACAGGGCCTTGGCGATCTGGTCCTGGCTCAGGCCGGCCGCCTCGCGCAGGCGCTTGCGTTCGTCCGGGACGGGGAGCCCGTCCTTCGCCGCGGCTTCTTCCAGCAGGGCGTCGACCGCTGCGAAGAGGCTGGTCTGTTCGTTCGTCTCGCTCATTGCTACCTCCAGGGCCACCCTATGTGAACCGCACGGCTGAACGCACATGAAACGCACGTGGGGGCGTTAACGGCGTTAATGCCGTCAGCGCCCCCGGCGTGCGTGCGGGCGGCTCAGATGCGCTGCATCAGGAGCTCCGTGACGGCCTTGAGGTCGTCCGGGGTCAGGTGTGCGGTGAGGGCGTCCGCGATGGTCTCCGGGGACTGGGCGGAGATCGTGATGCGGGGGGTGGGGGGTGCGGTGGGGGTGGGGGAGGGGGTGGTCGGGGGCGTCGGTGTGGGGGCGGGGGCGTTAACGGCGTTAACGGCGTTAACGGTCGGAGGGGTCGGGCGGGTGCGCTGGCGCGGGGGGTTAACGGCGTTGATGCTCTGCGTGGCGGCCGCCTCCTGTTCCTCCTGGGGGAGGCGGCCGATGCGACGGGCCGGTTCGACCTTCAGCTCGCCCGTCTCCACCTTGTCCTGGAGCTCGGGCGTCAGGTTGAGGAGGGTCAGGCGCTGGGACACCCACGCGGGGGTCTTGCCGATCCGCTTGGCGACCTGGGCCTGGGAGCCGTGGACGTCGACGAGCTCCTGGAGAGCGCGGGCCTGGTCCATGGGGGCCACGTCGACCCGGTGGACGTTGGCGATGAGCGCCGATTCGAGGATGTCGGCGGCGGAGGCGGACAGGGCGTCGTTGACGTGGATGTGCATCGTCTTGAGCCCGGCCAGCTGGGCGGCCGCGAGGCGGCGGTTGCCGTCGATGACCACGTACGGGGCGCGGCCGAGGCCGTCGGTGGCGCCCGGGTGTGCCTCCATGAAGGCCATGCGGGTCGCGACCGCCAGGGGCTGGAGCTGGCCCCGGACGGTGAGGGACTGGGCCAGCTCGTCGAGGTCGGTGAGGTCCTCGCGGAGGTTGAAGGGGTTGTGGGCGAGGGCCTCGATGGGGACCTCGGAGGGCGGGACCACCCCGGAGGTGGGGGCGCCCGTGGCCTCGGCGATGGCGGCGCGGCGGGAGCTGACGCCGACGGGCTGGGCCCGTGCGAAGGACGCCGAGACGCCGAGCTTGTCGGCCTTGCTGCTCATGAGATCTCCCGGGCGAGGGCGCGCAGGGCGACCGCCTGGTCGCCGTTGGGCGCGTAGACGAAGAGGGGCTGCTTCAGGCGGACGGACTCGCGCTGTTCCTTGAGGTCGGGGACGATCGCCACGACCCGGGGATCCTTTATGTCCATCCAGGCCTGGAGGGAGCTGGTCGCGATGTAGCCGCGGCGGCCGTCGTAGAGGTTCACGACCAGGCCGAGGTAGTCGATGTCCAGGCTGAGGTCGTCGCGCAGGTCGTTGATCTGGGAGGTCAGCAGGTCGTACGCGTCGGCCGAGGAGTCCTCCGCCTGGACGACGATCAGCGCGCCGGAGGCGCCGGGCTGTTCGGTGTCGCGGCGGCGGCCGTAGTAGATCGCGGCGTCCATGCTCAGGCCCAGGCTCGGCGGGCAGTCGATGAGGATGACGTCGTAGTCGGACTCGACGGGGGCGAGGGCGCGTTCGAGGGCGGCCTCGCGGGCGCGGACGGTGGAGAGGCGGACGTCGAGGAGGAAGGCGTCCGTGCAGGCGGGCAGCAGGTGGAGGCGGTCGCCGAAGCGGTCGTGATCGATGCGGGCGATCAGGTCCTGGAGGGGGCCCTTGGCCTCGCCGGCCATGTGGCAGGTGAGGCTGTCGCCGCCGATGGGGAGCGGCTGCTGGCCGAGCTGCTTGGTGAGGTGGCCCTGGGGGTCGAAGTCGACGAGCAGGACGCGCATGCCCAGGCCCGGGAGGTCCTCCAGGTCCAGGGGCGTGGTGGTGGGGTGGGTGCCTTCGCCTTCCCCTGGGGTGGCGAGCTTCGCCAGCTGGCGGGCGATGCGGACCGGGTGCAGCGTCGAGGGGTCCTCGGCGAGGGCCTCGGCGGTGCCTGCGGTGATGGCCGTCTTGCCGACGCCGCCCTTCTGGTTGCACACAACGATGCGGCGGACGACGGAGGGACGCTGGACGGTGGGGGCCGGGTTCATCTCCAGCCAGAGGTGCACCGCTTGGGCGAGACCCTGGATGAGCGAGACGCCGCGGTCCTTGGAGTCGGTGCGGAACGACTCCCACTGGCCGGCGGGCAGCCACGTCGAGAACGACTCGGCGCCGGAGGTGTCGACGGGGGAGGGGGCGGACGCGAGGGCGCTCCAGTCGGCGATCCCCTGGTGGACGGCGTCCTGGATGTCGACCCGCAGCTGGGCGGTGCGGATCTTCAACTCCTGGCGGAGCCACGGGGGGAGCTTGGAGACGACCTTCTCTCGGTCGTTCGGGGACGAGGGCGAAGTCATGAGAGGGACTTTACTAACGTTCTTGGGTCTGTGTGGGCGCCACGCTTGGGTTTTGCTAACGAAATAGGCGCGGAGGGCGGTCCGGCATGCGAAAGGGCGGCGCCGCGGGTGTGCGGAGCCGCCCTGGAGGGTTCGTCAGGGGCGGGGGAGGGGTGGGACGGTGGGCGGTTCGAGGCCGCGGCGGCAGTCGGCGGAGCCCGCCGGGTCGAACAGCGGGAGGCGGTCGGTCGGCACGATCCCCGGGAGGAGGAGGTTCCAGAGGTCGACGACCCGGGCGTGCAGGTCTTCGCGGCCGGTGCGGACGTGCGAGGTGACCTGGATGCCGGTGAACGAGCCGACGAGGAAGGTCGCGAGGTCGCGCACGTCGACCGTGGGGAGTAGGTCGCCGCGTTCCTGGGCCGGCGTCAGACAGCTGCGGCAGGTCTCGATCCAGGCGTTGTACGGGGCCGGGTCCGGGTCCGTGAACGAGCCGAACTCGATGACCAGACGGATGCCGGCGCGGATGCGGACGTTGGTCCGCAGCCCGGACGCCATGCGGTGGGTGAGGTCGATGACGGTCTGGAGGCCCGGGTCCTCGATGGCGGGTACGTGCTCGGAGACCTGGAACTGCTCGTCCACCAGGGTGCGGGCGAGGGCCTGCTTGGACGGGAAGTGGAAGTAGAGGGCGCCCTTGGTGACTCCGGCGTGCTTGACCACGTCGCTGAGGCTGGTGCCGCCGAAGCCGGCGTGGTCGAAGGCGATGGCCGCGCCGTCGAGGATCGCCTGCCGGGTGAACTCGGCCCGTTCCTGCCTGACCCTCGCCACGTGTGTCTCCCGATGTCGGTTTCGTCCGTTGGTGTTGAAGATCAATCTTGTGGGAGAGGCCGAAAAAAAACCAGTCGACCAGTACTTTTTGGGGCGTTGTTTTTCGTCAGGTGGGAAGGGCGGGGCGTTAACGGCGTTAACGCCGTTAACGGTGTCCGGCTACAGGTGCATGCCGCCCGAGGTGTCGAGGAGCTGGCCGGTGACCCACAGGGCGTCGGGTGAGGCGAGGAAGGCGACGGCGCCGGCGATGTCGGACGGTCTGCCGATGCGGTCGAAGACGGACAGGCCGGCCAGCCGGGCCCGCCCCTCGGGCGTGGTGCGGAGCTTCGCGTTCATGTCGGTCGCGGTGAACCCGGGGGCCACCGCGTTCACGGTGATGCCCCGGGGGCCGAGCTCCTTGGCGAGGGCGAGGGTGAGGGTGTTGAGCGCGCCCTTGCTCATGGAGTACACGACGGACTCCGGGTAGGACATGCGGGTGATGGCCGAGGAGACGTTGATGATCCGGCCGCCCTCCGGCATACGGGTCAGGCCCTCCCGGGTGAGGAGGAGCAGAGCCTTCACGTTGACCGAGAAGATCCTGTCGATCAGCTCCGCCGTGACCTCGTGGATCCGCGCCGAGCCGCTGACCGCGGCATTGTTGACGAGGACGTCGAGCCGGGGTGCGATACCGCGCCGGGCGAGTGCGCCGTCGAAGGCGGAGTAGAGGCATTCGATGTCGCCGGGGACGCCGAGTTCGGTGCGCAGGGGGAACGCCTCGCCCCCCGCGGCGCGGATGGAGGACACGACCGCGTCGGCGGCTTCGGCGTTGCGCGCGTAGTGGACCGCCACGAGGGCGCCGTCGGCCGCGAGCCGCTCGGCTATCGCGCGGCCTATGCCGCGGGAGGCGCCGGTCACCAGGGCCGTCCGCCCGGACAGGGGGCCGCCGTTGCCGCTGCCGGGGGGCTGGTCCGAGGGGCCGCCGTCCGCCGGGTGCGGCTGCTGCGGTTGCTGCTGCGGAGAGGCGGGCTGCGGTGCGGGTGACGAGGTCAAGATGAGCGCCGTTCTGTGGGACGGGTCCGGAGCACCAGACATAACATTTCGGCTGTTCGGTTTTTCCCGGGGGAGGGGCAGTAACTGATGGCCGAGCCGCAGCGGCTGGTGATCACCGGCGCAACCGGTTTCATAGGCTCGGCGGTACTCGCCGAACTCGTGCGCATCCGGGACGGAGCGGGACCTGACGGTCCGCGCCTGATCCTGCGGGCCGTGGGGCGCGGGGCTCCGGGGCCCGACGGGCCGGCCGATGAATGGCGCCGGGGGGACCTGGCCGAGCCCGGATCGCTGCGCGGGAGTTGTGAGGGGGCGGACGTACTCCTCCACCTGGCCTCGCGGATCGGCTCCGACGAAGGGGAGTGCGCCGCCGTCAACATCGGCGGGACCGCGGCGCTGATGGCCGAGGCGCGGGCGGCCGGGGTCCGGCGGATCGTCCACCTGTCCACCTCGGCCGTCTACGGTCGGGGGCCGCATCGCGGGATGACCGTGAACGCCGTCGTCCCCGCCCCCCAGTCCCCGGCGAGCCGGACCCCCCCCGCCCGGGGCGGGGCGGCGCGGGCCCCCGGGGGGGTGGTGGTGGGGGCCCGGTTGGTGTTGGTGGCCGGGGTGCCGTTGGTCGTGCCGGCCCTGGTCCACGAACACGGG
>NZ_JBFBGN010000237.1:0-5101 GCF_040684675.1 Streptomyces sp. NPDC089915
CGGCCGTCCGGGTCCCGCCGGTGCGCCCCCGCCGCGTGCCGGGCCACCAGCAGCAGCCGGTCCCCGCCCCGCACCGGGCAGCCCCCGACCACCCCGTCCGCCGCCGCCACCCGGGGCAGCACCGGCGAGGCCGCCGTCACCCGCAGCAACTCCTCCGCCAGCCGGGGCCGCAGCTCCGCGTCCCCGGCCTGCCCCCACAGCCCGGCGTCCGCGCACCACGCCACCGCCCGGGGCAGCGCCGCCACCGTCGTGTTCACCGCCGCCACCGCGACCATCGCCGCCAGGGGATCCGCGTCCCCGAGCACCTCCCGGAGGCGCTCCGCGGCCCGGACCGCCTCCGCCGCCGCGCCCGGCCGGGGC
Organism: Streptomyces sp. NPDC089915; assembly: GCF_040684675.1. NCBI lineage: Bacteria > Bacillati > Actinomycetota > Actinomycetes > Kitasatosporales > Streptomycetaceae > Streptomyces > Streptomyces sp. NPDC089915. Next base: position 361 of record NZ_JBFBGN010000237.1, read on the forward strand.
AGCCCCGGCAGATGGTCCCGCACCGAGGCCGCCGCCGCCCCGGCGGCCGCCTCCGCGAGCACGCGCGGGTCGGCCGCACGGTCCAGCAGGGCGCACACCACCGACCCCGCCAGCTCCCGCGCCAGCGCCACCACCTCCACCTGGCCGCCCCGCCCCAGCGGCGCCGGCCCCCGTACCAGCAGCGGCCGCCACACCTCCCGCAGCCGTTCCACTCCCGCCGCGCCCAGCCCGTCGGCCAGGGCGCGCCGGTCCGCCCGGTGTCCGCCGCCCTCCTGGTCGAACAGCACGCCCCCGGCGCCGCGCAGCGCCTCCCGGGCCGCCCCGCCCGTGGTCCCCGCCGCCGTCCGGTCCAGCGGCAGCCGGGTTAGCGCCTGCCGGTACGCGTCCGCGTCGTGCACCAGCACCGTCCCGCCGAGCCGCCGCACACCGCGCCCGCGCGAAGCGGCCAGCAGCCCGAACAGGAGGGGATGGCTGCGCAGGTACACCCGGCGGTCCCGCCTGCGGGCCCGGGAGTGGGGGCTGGTCATCGGACGTGGACCTCTTTCATGTCGACGGGCCGGTAACGCCGGTCCCAGTACCAGAGCAGGGTGCGCCGCACACCCCAGGAGCGCAGCCGCCGCAGGCTGTTCTCCACCACCAGCCGCTCGCAGCGCACCACCCGGGCGCTGTGCTCCCGCGCCCGGCCCAGCAGGGTGACGTCCTCCGACCCCTCCTCCAGCCGCTCGCGCGGAGCCCCGCCGCAGCGCAGGTACAGATCGGCGGTGATACCGAGGTTGTGGCCGTGGCACAGCACGTACGGGGCCCGGAAGCGCGCCCCCCGGTGCGCGGGCCGCCACCGCCCGTACAGCGCGGTCAGCCGCACCAGCGCCGGCAGCAGCCGGGCCTCGGCGAACGTCGGCCGCTCGTCCCGGCGCGGCACGCTCCGCCCGCACAGCATCTCCGCGCCCCGCCCGAACTCCGCCCGGGCCACGGCCGTCCAGTCCCGGGCGGGCAGACAGTCCGCGTCGGTGCGCAGCAGCAGGCGCGCCCCGCCGCGCACCGCGTGCCGGAACCCGGTGTCGGCCGCCGTCCCGGCCCCCGGCTCCGGCTCGTGCACCAGCTCGACGGGGAACGGCGCCGAGCGCGCGAACTCCCGTACGATCCCGGCCGTGCCGTCCGTGGAGGCGTTGTCGACGACGAGCAGCCGGAACCCGGTGTCCTCCTGCGCGGCCAGCGCCGCCAGCGTCGCCCCGATCGACCCCGCCTCCTCGAACGCCGGGACCACCACCCACAGGCTCATCCCGCGCCCCTTCCCAGCCGGGCCGCCGCCAGCGCCGACACCGCCGCCCGGTCCGGTTTGCGCGAGCGCCCCGACAGCGGGATGTCCGCGAACAGCAGCGCGTCCGGCCGGGCCGTGCCCATCGCCCGCATCGGCTCCGACAGGGCCGCGCGCAGGGCCGGTTCGGACGCCCCGCGCCGGGGCTGCACCACCGCGACGAGCCGCTCGTCCCCGTCGCCCGCCGGAACCCCCACGAGCACGCCCAGCTCCACGCCCGGCACGTGCAGGCCCGGCTCGTACAGCCCCGGGTAGATGTTCTCGGCCCGCCGCAGCACCATGTCCTTGCAGCGGCCCTCCAGCACGATCCGCTCCGCCCCGTCCAGCCGCGCCCGGTCTCCGGTACGCACCCACGGGTCGGGCTCCTCGCCCAGGTAGCGGTCCCGGGCGGCCGGCCCGGTCAGCAGCAGCTCGCCGCGGGCGTCCACGGACGTGCGCACCCCGGGCAGCGGGGCGCCCACCAGGTCCCCGGCCGCGTCGAAGGCGGCCTTCTCCCGGGACTCCACGGCGGCGGCCGGGAACAGCTCCGTCAGCGCGTACACCCCCCACGCCTCCCGCGCCCCGGCCTCCCGGACCCGTCCCAGCAGGCCCGCGCCCGCCGGGGCGGACCCCGTCCACACCCGGCCCCCGAACCGGGCCCCCGCGCCGAGCGCGTCCCGCAGCTGCGGCGGCGTCAGGTACGTGTCCCCGGGCCGCAGCCGCGCCAGCTGCCGGGCCAGCACGGCGGGGGAGCGGGCCGGCAGCGCGACCGGCGAGCCCTGGGCCAGCGAGGGCACCAGGACGAAGAAGGTCCCGCCCAGCACGGGCGCGCCGCCGCCGGCGCCGAAGAGGGAGGCCACCGTCTCCATCCCGGCCGCCAGCCCCGCCCGGGAGTGCACCACCGCACGCGGCCGGGACGTGGTCCCCGAGGTGAACACCACCACCGCGTCCCCGTCCCCCTCGAACCCCGACGGCACCCCCGCCCGGGGCGCCCCGAGGTCCAGCGCGGGCGCGCACCCCGGCAGCCGGGGCCCGACGGTGGCCACCGGCCCCAGCGCGGCCAGCTCCGGCAGCTCCAGCCGGGCCCGCCGGGCCAGCGGCGCCGCCCACCCCGCCACCGCCTGCGCGGCCGCGTCCGCCAGCACCAGCGCCGGCCGGGCCAGCGCCAGCCGGGCCCGCAGCACCTCGGCCCCGGCCCCCGGGTCCAGCACCGCCCCGCGCAGCCCGAGCCGCCACAGCGCCAGCAGCACCGCGAGCGCACGCGGCCCCGGCCGCACCGCCACCCCCACGGTGTCCCCGGCCCGCAGCCCCCGCGCGTACAGGGCGGCCGCGAACGCGTCCGCCAGCTCGGCGAGTTCACCCCCGGTGGCACGCACCCGGGTGCCCCCGGCCCGGGTGGCGGTGAGCACGGCCGGCCGCTCGGGCCGGGCGCGCAGGGCGTGTTCCAGTCGGTCCAGCATCAGCGGGGGTCGTCCGTTCCGTGTGTGCCGCTGCCCTGGTCCAGGTACCAGCGGGCGGTCCCGGCGAGCCCGTAGGCCCGCAGCCGGCGGGTGGAGTTCTCCACGACCATGCCCCGGCAGCGGGAGATCCGGTCGGTGTGGCGGCGGACCGAGTTCAGGAACAGCCGGTCCGTCGGTGAGGGCCGCCGCGGCATCCCGCCCACGGCCAGGTACAGCTCGGCGGTGATCGCCATGTTGTTGCCCGCGTGCATCCGGTACGGGGCCCGGTAGCCGCGGCGCCGCGCGTGCTCCGGCCGCAGCCGCCCGAACAGCGCGGCCAGCCCCACGAGTCCGGTGAACGCGGCCCGGCCCAGCGGCCCGTGCTCGTCGCGGCGCGCCGTGATCCGCCCGCACACCAGCCCGGGCCGCGCCAGCAGCGCGGAGCGCGCCGCACCCGCCCAGCCGGGCGCGGGCAGGCAGTCGGCGTCCGTCCGGGCCAGCAGGGTCGCGCCCCGCGCGATCGCGTACCGGAATCCGGTGTCCACGGCCGAGCCGACCCCCTTCTCCGGCTCCTCGATCACCTCCACCGGGAAGGGAGCGCCCGCCGCGAACTCCCGCGCGATACCGGCCGTTCCGTCCGCCGAGGCGTTGTCGACGACCAGCAGCGTGAAGTCCCGGTCCCGCTGCGCGGCCAGCGCCCGCAGGGTCCCGCCGATCCGGGCCGCCTCCTGGTGCGCGGGCACCACCACCCACATCCGCGCGCCGCTCACGACTTCTCCCAGACCATCGTCATGATGCTGATCCCGCCGCCCAGTCCGACGAACAACACCCGCTCCCCGGGCTCCAGTTCACCGAAGATCCGGTCGAGCTGCACGCCGATGCCCGCGCTCGCCACGTTGCCCAGCTCGGGCACCGTCACCACCAGCTTGTCCGCCGGCACCCCGGTCAGCTCCGCGAACCGCTCCAGGTACGGCACCGTCACCTGGTGCACCAGGACCTTCGCGAACCCGTCCCAGTCCATACCGGTGCGGTGCAGGGTCCGCTCGATGACCGCGGTGCCCGTCTTCTCGAAGACCCCGCGCAGTTCGTGCCCGTCGCCCTGGAAGTAGGTGTACGCGTCCCCGCGCGGGTGCCGCGACCCGCCGCCCGGGATCCCGCCGACCTCCCAGTGCTCCGAGCGCGTCTCGCAGTCCACGTGCAGGATCCCGCCGCGCTCCACCGCCTCCAGGACGACGGCCGCGCCCGCGTCGCCGAAGGTGTAGCCGGCGAAGGCGGCGCGGAACTCCGCCAAGTCGGCCGGGTCCTTGCGGACCGCGCGGCTCGGGGTCTCCCCGGTGACCACGAGCGCCCGCCGGGCCCGGCCGGCCAGGATCATGCTGCGGGCGAGGTCGATGCCGTTGACGAAGCTGTTGCAGGCGTTCGTGACGTCGACGGCGTGGGCCCGCGAGCCGAGGCCCGCCTGCACGATGTGCGCGGTGGCGGGCTCGACGAGGTCCCGCGAGGCGGAGGCGAACACCAGCAGGTCCACGTCGAGCGGGTCCAGCGGGGCGGCCGCCAGCGCCCGGCGGGCCGCGCCCTCCGCGAGCGTGGACGCGTACACGCCCTCGGGCGCCACCCGGCGCGAGACGATCCCGGTGGCCTGGGTCAGGAGCCGGGCGGGCAGTGCGATGCCGCTGCGGCGGGCGACCTCCTGCTGGAGGTCGTCCGAGGACAGGGCGTCCTCGGGGAGGAGGCTGCCGACGGCGGTGATGCCGACGCGGGGCTGCGGCTGTATGGGCATGCGTCCACGATGGCCTCGCGGGGGCGGTCGGTCCTGAGTACGGATGCTCAGATCCCTTGCGGGGCCGCTGAGTAGGGCACGGGTACGCCACCTCAGGGGGCCGGGGGCCGCTACGCGGGGCGAGGTCCCCTACCCGCCCTTCCACCGTTCCCCGGGCGCTGCCCGGACCCGTTGAAACGAGGCGCGGACCTCTTCGGCCGTGGTCGCCCGCAGCCCCAGCTCGGCGTC
>NZ_JBFBGN010000238.1:0-5050 GCF_040684675.1 Streptomyces sp. NPDC089915
GGCCACCTCCTCGGCATGGCCGAGTTCGAGGAGCCGGGAGACCAGGTACGCGGGGATACGAGGGGAGTCGGACCGGAATCGTCGGTCGAGATCAGAGGAGACATGACGTTAGCCATGGGACGGCCTTCCTCGTGAGCGGTGGCGGTGGTCCGTGGTGGAGGACGGGCCTGGCGGCACTATCACCCGGTACGTTTCCTTCCGCGATAGTCTGCCGCCGCCCCGAAGTCGAGGTCGAGTTCCTCCTGATGGGCACCCTGCGGGCCCACAGCGTAGGGGAAGGCCGCGACATCGTGCTCGTGCCGGCCGGCGATCTCGGCGAGTACATCGTGCTGGGCCGTGCTGTTCCCGTGGAACCACAGGCGCACATTGAGCTGGATCCGGCCCCTGCCCGCCTTCTCCACCCAGTTGTAGCCGCACAGCGCCTGCACGGCGCGGTTGACCGTCGAACGCGTGATCATTTTGCCGCCCTTCTGAGCGGCGACCTTGTTCAGCCCATCGGTGATCTCCTGCTGCGTGTACGGGGTGACGCCGGTGCCCGGCACCTGCCCGCCGGCCACGAAGAGGAAGACGCAGAGCTGGGACTTGGTGATGCTGTTCGCGACGGCCAACTGGGCGAGCAGCTGCGTGAACCAGTTGCTGGCCAGGCTGTAGCCGGACCCCCCGGCCATGTCGTGCACGGCCTTCGGATCGGCGGAGAACTCGAAGTGCACTCCCTTGAGCCGACGACGGCCCCCGGGATCGGCAACCTCGGCGACCTTCTCCCCGAGCTGCTGGCCCAGGACCGCCAGGATGTCTCCGTACTCGGCTTCGCTGCCCCCGGAGGTGGGGGCGGGCACGGGTCGGGGCCCGCGCCGACGACGGGCGGGCGGATCAGATGTCACGTGACCTCCTCGTTACTCAGGCGGTCCGAGGCTATCCAAAACTCAAGCACAGCTTGTCTTTTGACGCGGCGACGCGCCGAGAGTGCCCTCCGAGAGGCGTCTCGTTCGACCGCGGCACCAAAAATCCACGCCACGTGTACTTCCCGACGCCGCGGAGCGCGGAAAGTACACCCCTGCTTGATTTCGGTTGCCGCAATGACGACACGTACTTGTAGCTGCCACTCACATTCCAGCCCGCTCCCACCACTCAACGGCAACGCCCTGACCTGCGAAGCGGCCAAGCACCCGATCGCCGGTCAAAAATCAACGCCTGCTTGAGTTTTCCGCGAAATGTGCCCGCCAGGTACACACTCAGACCCTCCGAATGTGCCCCGGACGACACATCACCCCAGCCAAACCAGCAGGTCAGAGCCCATGTGCCTGCGGCGCCCTCTTACTAAAGAGCAACCCGACGCACAGCTCAGCGACCCATCGAGCGGCCCTAGGACGAACACACGACCCCCAGCCCCCGACCAAACAGCTCTGACCCACACCACCGAACGCGAGCCCCAACGCAGGGCATGCCGACTGAATACCGGCAGTGGCCACCCGCACCACCCCCGGCCCCAGCCACGCTACGCATTCCACCCCACCTCCCACCCGCAGCCGCCCACGCCGCCCAGCCACCCCGGCGGGGCACCGCAAGCCCGCCAGGGCTGAGGAGCTGCCGCCCTTGGGCGACGCGGTGAGCGGAAGCCGGTCGCGAAGGCGCACCCGGCTCCCCCTCCGCCCACCGATCAGGAACCCGTGGCCTGTCGGACGGCTGCGTCGACCTGGGCCCTGTCGTAGCCACGTCGTGCGAGATCGAAGCGAGGGCTGCCGGAACGCTGGTGCGGGGGTGACGCGAAGTACTGGTCCACCTGACGCCGGTCGTAGCCGCGCAGCACGACGTCGAACCGAGGCGCTGGGGCCCCGTCGGCTCCTGGCGCACCGATGATCCGGTAGGGCCCGACCGGCGCAGGCCCTGGGATACCGCGTTCGAACATTTAGTCCTCCCCCGCTCGACAGTCCCACTCAGAATGGCATGCACACAGCAGAGCCTTCGGCGTTCGCCCGGATCGAACGGGACGGACCGTCTCGCAGCCGGACGGCCAGCCGGCGGCTGATCCTGGGGCGGCTCCCTCGATTTCCGGCACAAGGGACGAAAATCGACCCCCAGAACGGCCCCTCAGAGGCCCGAACTCAACCCTCCCGGTATCTCGCGACGTTCCGACCCATGGGAGGCCGTCAGCGGGGCGTACAGGGCGTTTTGGGGACCCTGAACTCCTCTCAGAGGCCGGAAACATCACCTCGACGGAGCAATGACGACCGAACGCCACTGTGGACGGCGGATGAGTGGTAGGTCGGCCGAGGGCGCGGATCCTTTCCCAAGCCATGTCGGCTTTTCCCAACGAAGTCAATACAAGGTGACTTACTCAGGACTCATTGCATTCACGGTCGGCAGGCGTCGCAGGTGTGGGAGGTGATCGCTCCCAACAGCCTGACTGCGGCTGTGCGTACTGCTTGGTCCCCATCCCGGGTCAGCGCGTCCGCCGTGCTTGTGCCGTCGAGCACCGCTCGGTGCGCCGCGTACTTGACCTCCTGCTGAGGAGGGTTCGCGTGGTCGAGGATCGACTCCAGGAGCTCGATGACCCTTGGACGAGCGGTGACGTCGTCGGCCACCGCGAGGTCCCACAGGAACGGAACCGCTGGCCGTGCCCATCGCCCTCCCCCATCCCTCTCGCCCCCATGAGAGGTCACCCGGAGGGGTCTTTCAAGTCAAGGTAACCGGTGATCATCCGTACCAACCCGCCCCATACCAGGCCAACATACTTCGGTGTGCCTCTTCGCCTTCCTGCCAGAAGGTTAGTAAGGTACCCGCATGACCGCTCCATACGATCCGGAAGTCAGGGAAAAGGTAGTCGCCAAGCTGCCCGCCACCCTGCGGCAGGAACTCAAGGTCCGCGCAGCGCAGTTGGGCGTGGACATCCAGGACGCCGTCACCGAGGGCGTGCACGCTTGGCGTGCCGACGCGTCCGCGGCGACCGCCGTCGACACTTCAGGGGCCTCCTCCTTCTCGACGTACCTCCCCACCGGGCTGTACGGGGACTTCAAGGAGGACTGCCGGGTACGCGAGGTCCCGTACAACCAGGGCCTCGCACAGTCCATCCGGCTCTGGCTCGACACCCACCCCTCCCCCGCCGGCCGCCGCCGCCCCTCCAACGAGGGTGCGCGCCGGATCGTGGTCTGCAACCAGAAGGGCGGTGTCGGCAAGAGCGCCATCAGCAACGGCGTCTCCCAGGCCCTCGCCGAGACCGGCGCCCGCGTGTGCGTCATCGACTTCGACCCCCAGGGCCACCTCACCCGCCACCTCGGCGCCGAGATGCTCAGCATCAAGGAGCCCAGCCTCGCCAAGCACATGCTCGGCGAGATCGACGGCCGCGTCCGCGACCTCCTCGTCCCCATCGAGCACGGTGTGTTCGCCGGCCGGCTCTTCCTCCTCCCCTCCTGCAAGGACGCGTTCCTCCTTGACGCCCGGCTGGCCACCACCCGCCACGTGCGTACCAAGGAGACGGCTCTGGAGAAGGCGCTTGAGGAGCTGGAGAAGGAGTTCGACTACATCGTCGTCGACTGCCCGCCCAGCCTCGGCTACACCATGGACACCGCCCTCTACTACGCCCGCACCCGCGAGGACGAGTCCCCGAAGACCTCGGGAATCATCGTCCCCGTCCAGGCCGAGGACACCTCCGCCGACGCCTACGACATGCTCAGCGAGCAGCTTGAGGACCTGATCGACGACCTGGGCATCGAGATCAACCAGCTCGGCTTCGTCGTCAACCTCTACGACAGCCGCAAGGGCTACGTGGTCACCTCCTCCCTCAACAGCTGGAAGGAGTTCGGCGACCCGCCGGTCATCACCGTCATCGCCGACCTCAAGGAGCAGCGCGAGGCGGTCCGCGTGAAGCTGCCTCTGCTGCACTACGCGCCGGACTGTGAGCAGTCCGAGGCCATGCGCGAGATCGCCCGGAGGATCGCGGCATGAGCAAGAGCGACCTCCTCGGCACCGGTGCGGCCTTCAGCAACGCACGCCGCACCGCCGGCCGCAGCGAGCGCGGCCGGGCCAAGGCCATCGCGCAGGGCGATGTACCGGCGTACGAGTTGATCCGCGTCCCGCTCGAACAGGTCTCCCCCACCCCCCTGAACCCGCGCCGGAACTTCGGCACGGACGAGGAGAAGACTCGCTTCGGCGAGGAGCTCCGCCAGACGCAGCTCTCGGCGTGCGTCGCCGTCAGCCGCGGTGCGTACCTCGCGCTCTGGCCCGATCACGAGGGCCGGGTCGGTGCGGCCGCGTACATCCTCATCAACGGGGAGCGCCGTTTCCGGAGCGCGCTGCATGTGGGGTTGGAGTCGCTGGACTTCGTCGTACGCGACGACCTGGCCGTCTCCCGGACCGACTTCATCGACCACCTCCTGGCCGAGAACCTCGAACGCGAGGACTTCGACGTCATCGAGCGCGCCCGGGGTGTCCAGCAGCTGGTCGACACCTGCGCGGAGCAGGGACGGGAGCACGGGGCGAAGTCGCGTGCGGCGGAGCGGCTGGGCAAGTCGCCGTCCTGGGTGACCAACCAGCTGGTGCTGCTGGAACTCCCCGACGAGATCCAGCGCATGCTCAGCTCGGGCGACATGCCGGAACGCGACGGACGCCTCCTGGCCCGCGCGGCGAAGGACCGCCCGGGGGCGGACGCGGCCGCGCTGCTGGACCTCCTCCAGGAGAACAAGGCGCAGGCGGCCCAGACGAAGGCGACCCAGCGGGAACTCCTCCGCGAGGCGACCCGCGAGCCGGCTCCGGTGCCCGTGTCGGCCCCGGCGACGGCCCCGGCTCCGGTGGAGGTCCCGGCGTCGGCCCCGGCTCCGGCTCCTGTGGAGGTCCCGGCGCTGACTCAGGCCCCGGATTCGGTCGAGGCCTCGGACCCGGCGGTTGCGGTGCCCGCGCCGGCCGCCATCCCCGTATCGGCCCCGACTCCTGTCACCGCAGCCCCGGAACAGCCCGACTCGGAGCCCGGACTTTTGTCCGCGGACACAAGTCCGGCGGCCCTGGAGGCGCTCAAGGCACCCCCGACTCCCCAGGCCGAGCCGACCTGGCTCGTCGG
>NZ_JBFBGN010000239.1:1769-5023 GCF_040684675.1 Streptomyces sp. NPDC089915
CTTTGGTCAGTCTTCAGTGCCGGCCCCGGTAAAGGTCTGCTTCGGCAGGGTGTGACGGGTGGCTGGTCGTTATTTGAGAACTACACAGTGGACGCGAGCATCTGTGGCCAAGTTTTTAAGGGCGCACGGTGGATGCCTTGGCACCAGGAACCGATGAAGGACGTGAGAGGCCGCGATAGGCCCCGGGGAGCTGCCAACTGAGCTTTGATCCGGGGGTGTCCGAATGGGGAAACCCGGCAGTCGTCATGGGCTGTCACCCACTGCTGAACACATAGGCAGTGTGGAGGGAACGAGGGGAAGTGAAACATCTCAGTACCCTCAGGAAGAGAAAACAACCGTGATTCCGGGAGTAGTGGCGAGCGAAACCGGATGAGGCCAAACCGTATGCGTGTGATACCCGGCAGGGGTTGCGCATGCGGGGTTGTGGGAATGAGCTTTCACAGTCTGCCGGCTGTGAGGCGAGTCAGAAACCGTATGGATAGGCGAAGGACATGCGAAAGGTCCGGCGTAGAGGGTAAGACCCCCGTAGCTGAAATCTGTACGGCTTGCTTGCTCATCTCCCAAGTAGCACGGGGCCCGAGAAATCCCGTGTGAATCTGGCGGGACCACCCGCTAAGCCTAAATATTCCCTGGTGACCGATAGCGGATAGTACCGTGAGGGAATGGTGAAAAGTACCGCGGGAGCGGAGTGAAATAGTACCTGAAACCGTGTGCCTACAAGCCGTGGGAGCGTCGGACGTACTTGTACGTCTCGTGACTGCGTGCCTTTTGAAGAATGAGCCTGCGAGTTAGCGGTGTGTAGCGAGGTTAACCCGTGTGGGGAAGCCGTAGCGAAAGCGAGTCCGAATAGGGCGATTGAGTTGCACGCTCTAGACCCGAAGCGGAGTGATCTAGCCATGGGCAGGTTGAAGCGGAGGTAAGACTTCGTGGAGGACCGAACCCACCAGGGTTGAAAACCTGGGGGATGACCTGTGGTTAGGGGTGAAAGGCCAATCAAACTCCGTGATAGCTGGTTCTCCCCGAAATGCATTTAGGTGCAGCGTCGTGTGTTTCTTGCCGGAGGTAGAGCACTGGATAGGCGATGGGCCCTACCGGGTTACTGACCTTAGCCAAACTCCGAATGCCGGTAAGTGAGAGCACGGCAGTGAGACTGTGGGGGATAAGCTCCATGGTCGAGAGGGAAACAGCCCAGAGCATCGACTAAGGCCCCTAAGCGTACGCTAAGTGGGAAAGGATGTGGAGTCGCAGAGACAACCAGGAGGTTGGCTTAGAAGCAGCCACCCTTGAAAGAGTGCGTAATAGCTCACTGGTCAAGTGATTCCGCGCCGACAATGTAGCGGGGCTCAAGCGTACCGCCGAAGTCGTGTCATTGCAGCAATAGGGCCAACGCCCGCTGTGATGGGTAGGGGAGCGTCGTGTGCCGGGTGAAGCAGCAGCGGAAGCTAGTTGTGGACGGTTCACGAGTGAGAATGCAGGCATGAGTAGCGATACACACGTGAGAAACGTGTGCGCCGATTGACTAAGGGTTCCTGGGTCAAGCTGATCTGCCCAGGGTAAGTCGGGACCTAAGGCGAGGCCGACAGGCGTAGTCGATGGACAACCGGTTGATATTCCGGTACCCGCTTTGAAACGCCCAATATCGAATCCATTAATGCTAAGGCCGTGAAGCCGTTCCGGACCCTTCGGGGAAAGGAAAGTGGTGGAGCCGCTGACCCAAGGTGGTAGTAGGTAAGCGATGGGGTGACGCAGGAAGGTAGTCCAGCCCGGGCGGTGGTTGTCCCGGGGTAAGGGTGTAGGCCGTGTGGTAGGCAAATCCGTCACACGTTAAGGCTGAGACCTGATGCCGAGCCGATTGTGGTGAAGTGGATGATCCTATGCTGTCGAGAAAAGCCTCTAGCGAGTTTCATGGCGGCCCGTACCCTAAACCGACTCAGGTGGTCAGGTAGAGAATACCGAGGCGTTCGGGTGAACTATGGTTAAGGAACTCGGCAAAATGCCCCCGTAACTTCGGGAGAAGGGGGGCCATCACTGGTGATCGGACTTGCTCCGTGAGCTGGGGGTGGCCGCAGAGACCAGCGAGAAGCGACTGTTTACTAAAAACACAGGTCCGTGCGAAGCCGTAAGGCGATGTATACGGACTGACGCCTGCCCGGTGCTGGAACGTTAAGGGGACCGGTTAGTGACCTTTCGGGGTTGCGAAGCTGAGAACTTAAGCGCCAGTAAACGGCGGTGGTAACTATAACCATCCTAAGGTAGCGAAATTCCTTGTCGGGTAAGTTCCGACCTGCACGAATGGCGTAACGACTTCTCGACTGTCTCAACCATAGGCCCGGTGAAATTGCACTACGAGTAAAGATGCTCGTTTCGCGCAGCAGGACGGAAAGACCCCGGGACCTTTACTACAGTTTGATATTGGTGTTCGGTTCGGCTTGTGTAGGATAGGTGGGAGACTTTGAAGCAGCCACGCCAGTGGTTGTGGAGTCGCCGTTGAAATACCACTCTGGTCGTGCTGGATGTCTAACCTCGGTCCGTGATCCGGATCAGGGACAGTGTCTGATGGGTAGTTTAACTGGGGCGGTTGCCTCCCAAAGGGTAACGGAGGCGCCCAAAGGTTCCCTCAGCCTGGTTGGCAATCAGGTGTTGAGTGTAAGTGCACAAGGGAGCTTGACTGTGAGACCGACGGGTCGAGCAGGGACGAAAGTCGGGACTAGTGATCCGGCGGTGGCTTGTGGAAGCGCCGTCGCTCAACGGATAAAAGGTACCCCGGGGATAACAGGCTGATCTTCCCCAAGAGTCCATATCGACGGGATGGTTTGGCACCTCGATGTCGGCTCGTCGCATCCTGGGGCTGGAGTCGGTCCCAAGGGTTGGGCTGTTCGCCCATTAAAGCGGTACGCGAGCTGGGTTTAGAACGTCGTGAGACAGTTCGGTCCCTATCCGCTGTGCGCGTAGGAATATTGAGAAGGGCTGTCCCTAGTACGAGAGGACCGGGACGGACGAACCTCTGGTGTGCCAGTTGTCCTGCCAAGGGCATGGCTGGTTGGCTACGTTCGGGAGGGATAACCGCTGAAAGCATCTAAGCGGGAAGCCTGCTTCAAGATGAGTATTCCCACCTCCTTGAGAGGGTAAGGCTCCCAGTAGACGACTGGGTTGATAGGCCAGATGTGGAAGCCCGGTAACGGGTGGAGCTGACTGGTACTAATAGGCCGAGGGCTTGTCCTCAGTTGCTCGCGTCCACTGTGTTAGTTCTGAAG
>NZ_JBFBGN010000240.1:0-5016 GCF_040684675.1 Streptomyces sp. NPDC089915
TTCTGGCGTTGATTTTTGGCACGCTGTTGAGTTCTCAAGGAACGGACGCTTCCTTTGTACTCACCCTCTCGGGCTTTCCTCCGGGCTTTCGTTCTGTTCAGAGTCTATCAGATCTTTTCGGACCCGATTTCCTCTGTGCTTTCCAGGTTCTGCGCTTTCGCGCTTTCCCTTTCCGGCGGTTCCGACTCTATCAGAAGTTTTCCACCGGATTTCCCGGCTTCGACGATCCGAATGAAGAGTCGAGTGCACCCCACATGGAATTCGATTCTCTGCGGGGTGAGTGTCGCCGAACTTGTCCAGTTCGAGGCAACCGTTTGACTCTACAGCCCACCCCCAGGGGTGTCAAAACGAGGTGGGGGCCTCGTGGACACGCCTCAACAGCTCCATCAGCAGGCCCTGTTCCTCCCCCGTCAGCGGCGCCATGAGCCGCGCGTTCGCCGCCTCCGCGAGGGTGGCGCAGCGGGTGAGGACGGCCTCCCCCTCCGGGGTGGTGGTGATCGCGTTCTTCCGGCGGTCGGCCGGGTCGGGGGCGCGCAGGACCAGGCCCGCCTCCTGGAGGTGGTTGAGGATCCCGACCATGTCCTTGGGGTCCACCGCCAGCCGGCGGCCCAGCTCCGCCTGCGTGAGGGGCCCGTATTCGGCGGTCGCCGCCAGCACGGCGTGGTGCACCAGCTTCAGCCCCTCCGCCGCGACGGCCTCGGCGACCAGCCCCCTTCCCCGCGCCGCGACCCGGCCGACGAGCCAGCTGGGCAGCGACTGGATGTGCGCGAGGGGCGCGGACGGAGATGCGGGCGAGGGCGGCTGCGTGTCCATGAGGCGCAACCCTACCCAGAATCGTTGGACATCCCCACGACTTCCGTCTTATCGTTGGGATGCCCAATGAAACGAACGGATCGGGGGAGGTCCTGTGCTGCGCATCCGCCACGAGGTCAACGGTGGGCCCGAGGTGCTGTTCGCCGAGGAGGTCGCCCGCCCGGAGGCGGGCCCCGGCGAACTGGTCGTCCGGGCCGAGGCGATCGGGGTCACCCTGCCCACCGTCCGCAAGGTCCGCGAGGGCGGCGCACCGGGCCCGTTCGGCGGGGAGGTCGCCGGGGCCGTCGTCGCCGTCGGAGCGGACGTCACCGGTTTCGCCGTCGGGGACCGCGTCACCGGGCTGTGCTTCGCCCACGCCTACGCCGAGTACGCCGTCCTGAACAGCGCCCTGACCACCGCCGTCCCCGACGGCGCGACCGCCGTCGACGCGGTCGCGCTCGTACGCAGCGGACTCGTGGCGCGCGGGGCGTACGAGGCCGGGCGGGTGCGGCCGGGCGAGTCGGTGCTCGTCACGGCGGCGGCCAGTGCGGTGGGCGGCCTCGCCCTCCAGTTCGCGAAGGCCGGCGGGGCGGGACGCGTCATCGCCGCCGTCGGCAGCGCCGACAAGGCCGCCTTCGTCCGCGGCCTCGGCGCGGACGAGGTCGTGCTGTACGAGGACGCCGACTGGGGAGCCCCGTACGACGTCATCCTCGACGGCGTCGGCGGCGACCTGCTGGGCCCTGCCGTACGGGCACTGGCCATGGGCGGGCGGCTGGTGGCCTTCAGCTCGGGCGGCGGCACCGTGGAGGCGTACGAGCTCCTGGTGCGCGGCGCCTCGCTCATCGGCTTCCAGATACGGGCCGTCGCCATGGGGCGGCCCGACCTCTACGCCCGTTGGCGGCGCGAGCTCTGGGAGGGGTACGCGGCGGGCATCCTGCGCACCTCCGTCCACGAGGAGATCCCCCTCGCCGAGGCGGCCCGCGCACACGCCCTCATCGAACAGCGCCGCAACCTCGGCAAGGTCGTCCTCGTCCCCTGAGCCGTCTCTCCAGTCCTCTCTTTCGGACCAGGCCGGGGCCGGGCATTAGGGTGCGGGCCCGTGGACGCTGCTGATCTCGACCGACGATTCCGGTCCGACTCCCCTCGTATCCCCGCGTACCTGGTCTCCCGGCTCCTCGAACTCGGCCATGCCGAGGAGGTGGCCTTCCAGGCCGGCCGCGGGGAGTGGTTCTGTGCGCGGGAGCTCGCGCGGCGGCTCGCCGGGCAGGGGCTGCGGGCGGAGGCGTGGGAGGTGCTGGCCCCCTACCTCGCCTCGGGGTCGTGGACGGCGGCCGAAACCGCGGCCGGGCTGTTGGAGGAGTGGGGGAAGGCGGACGAGGCCATCGCCCTGGCCCGCCCGCACGCCGACGGCGGGACGCGGCAGGCGCTGGCGTTCCTCGGGCGCCTGCTCGCCCGGCACGGTCGCGGCGGCCAGGCGTTCGCACTGCTCCTCCCCCACCTGGAGGACGCCTTCCTCGCCACCGCCCTGGTGGACGTCGCCCGGCCCGCGGGCCGGGAGGAGGAGGTCGCAGCGCTGCTGGCCGCCCGCATCGAGACGCCGCACCGCTGCGCGGACCCGGGATGCGACCGGGCCCGTATCGCACCGGCCAACGCCGTGTCGCTGCTCGCCACGGTCCAGGAACGCCGCGGTCGCGTCGACGAAGCCGTCGCCCTCCTGCGCCCCGTCCCCGCCGCCCCGCCCGCCCACGCCCACGCCCAGCTCGCCGACGTACTGGCCCGCCACGGCCGGATGGAGCAGCTGCGCGAGTACGCCGCTGAACTGGGCAACCCCGCCAGACGCCTCGCGGAGCTGCTGGAGGAACGCGGCGACGTCGAGGGCGCCATCGCCGTGTACCGCGGGCTGCCCGCGTCGGATGACCTCCGCCCGTTCACGGCGGCGCATCTCGCGGACCTCCTGGAGCGGCACGGCCGCGGTGACGAGGCGATCGAGGTGATGCGCGCCCTCGTGGACGCGTCCCCCGGTGCGGAGGACTGGGTCGTCCGTCGGCTGTGCGCCCTGTACGCCGGGGCGGGCCGCGCCCTGGAGGGCCTGGCCTACCTCGACGACCTCAAGTCCCTCAGCGGCGGGGAGGATTGGGAGTTCTTCGAGCTGCGCCTCCCGCTGCTGGCCGCCGAGGGCCGGAGCGGGGAGGCGCTCGCGCTGGTGCGGGCCCACCCGGAGGGCGACACCTGGTACGCGGCGGACTCCGTCGCCCGGCTCCACGCGGAGGCCGGCCGCCTCGACGAGGCCGTCACCGTTCTCCGAGCGCATGCCTGCGACCTCGCCTTGGACCTCGCCGAGCACCTCATCACCCTGGGCCGGGTCAGGGAGGCGGTGGCCGTCCTCCAGGAGCGCTGAACTCCGGCGGCTGCGGCCTCAGTTGTCGACGAGGGTAAGGCTCGTCGCGTCGTATCGGGCGCCCGCGATCTCCTCGCGCGGGGCCGCGGCCTCGATGGCGGCGAGGTCCTCCGGGGTCAGCTCGACGGACAGGGCCGCGAGGTTCTCCTCGAGGTACTGCCGGCGCCGGGTGCCGGGGATCGGTACGACGTCCTCGCCCCGGTGCTGCACCCACGCCAGGGCCAGCTGTCCGGCGGTGACGCCCTTGGCGGCGGCCAGTTCCTCCAGCCTGGCGACGATCGCCAGGTTGCGGTCGAGGTTGCCGTCGGCGAACCGGGGCTGCGTGCGCCGCAGGTCGCCCTCCGCCAGGCCCTCGACGGAGTGGTAGCGGCCGGTGAGGAATCCCCGGCCGAGCGGGGAGAACGGCACCAGGCCGATGCCGAGTTCCCGGCAGACGGCCGCGGTCCCGGCCTCCAGGTCCCGCGTCCACAGGGACCATTCGCTCTGGAGTGCCGCGATGGGGTGCACCGCGTGCGCCCGGCGGATCGTTTCGGCACCGGCCTCCGACAGCCCGAGGTGGCGGACCTTGCCGGCCTGGACCAGTTCGGCCATGGCGCCGACGGTCTCCTCGATCGGGACCTGCGGGTCGACCCGGTGCTGGTAGTAGAGGTCGATGTGATCGACGCCGAGCCGTCGCAGCGAGGCCTCGCAGGCCTCGCGCACGTAGGCGGCGTCCCCGCGGATCGCGACGGGCTCCCCCAGCCGGCTGACGAAGCCGAACTTGGTGGCGATGACGGCCTCGTCGCGGCGCCCGGCGACGGCCCGCCCGACCAGTTCCTCGTTGTGCCCGGCTCCGTAGAAGTCGGCGGTGTCGAGGAGGGTCACCCCGAGGTCGAGGGCGTGGTTGAGGGTGGCGATCGACTGCGCGTCGTCCGAGTCGCCGTAGCCGTGGCTCATCCCCATGCAGCCCAACCCCTGTGCGGAGACTGCGAGTTCACCAAGGTGCCGGATGTTTGCGTCGATCATTCTGGTGCCTCCCGAGCTGGAAAACCGTCTGCTCAAGACGCTAGGTGCTGGAGTGCACTCCATGTCAAACGATCAACGCCGGAGGGTCAACTGCCGCAGTCGAGGCTCGCGCTGCCGCCCGAGACGATCGGGTCGGTCTCGGTCCCGTGGACCCGTATCGTGCCGCGCCCTCCGCGCCCGTTCCAGCGCAGCTCGTACGCTCCGCTGGCCACGGGCCGGTAGCCGTCGTCGGCTATCCAGGAACCCGACGGACCCCAGCCGATGTGGCTCGGGCCGATCGCGTAGACGTCGCCGCTGCCGATCACCAGGAACGAGGTCTCCCGGACGACGGCGGTGCAGCCGCCCGGGCCCGTGGGGTGCAGGACGTAGTACTCGGCGCCGAGCTCGTCGAGGGCGCCGGCCGCGCAGCTCAAGACGGCCGCGACCAGGGCGACGCCCCGTACGGCGCGTACCGGCAGCGGCCGGCTCGGCATCCCGGTCCGGCCGGCCGCGGAGCGGACCCGTACGGCTCGGACGCCGGCGAGGACCGCGGCCGCGCAGAGCAGGACGACGCACAGCGCCCATCCGGGCACCACGGAACCGGAGACAAGGAGCACCAGGTCGCTCCATCCCGTGGCGGCGGCCAGCAGCAGGAGGCCCGCGACGGCCATGTCGTAGCCGGCCGCTCTCCGCTTCCACGTCCGGCCGACTCCGGCCTCCCCATTGGTCATATACGCAGACTACGGCCCGTAAACGCAGAAAAGCCCCGCACCATGACTGGTGCGGGGCTTTCCCACAATGATTGTTCGGCGGCGTCCTACTCTCCCACAGGGTCCCCCCTG
>NZ_JBFBGN010000241.1:0-4897 GCF_040684675.1 Streptomyces sp. NPDC089915
CAGCGCGAGGGACTCCACGTCGGCCACGGGCTGCCCCGTCTGGTCGGCGAGGGCCAGCGACACCGAGTCCGTACCGGCGGGCGCGATCCGCACGCGCAGGGCGGAGGCGCCGGTGGCGTGGAGGGAGACCCCGGACCAGGCGAAGGGGAGCCGGGCGCCGCCCTCGTCGGAGACGAAGGAACCCAGGCCGATGCCGTGCAGGGCGGCGTCGAGGAGGGCGGGGTGGATGCCGTAGCGGCCCGCGTCGGCGGCCGTCTCCTCGGGGAGGGAGACCTCGGCGTAGACCTCCTCGCCGAGTTGCCAGGCGGCCTTCAGCCCCTGGAAGGCCGGCCCGTAGCCGAAGCCGAGCGCGACGAGGACCTCGTACAGGCAGTCGGCGTCGAGGGCGGTGGCACCGGCCGGGGGCCAGGCGGCCAGGGGCGCGCCCGGTGCGGCCGGGGTCACGGCGACCGCGCCGCTGGCGTGCCGGATCCACGGCTCGGCGGTGTCGGCGTCCTCCGGCCGGGAGAACAGGCTCAGCGCCCGCCGGCCGTGCCCGTCGGGTTCGGCCAGCATCAGCCGCAGCTGGACCCCGCCGGACTTCGGCAGGACGAGCGGGGCCTCGATCGTCAGGTCGTCGAGCAGCCCGTGGCCGACCTCGTCCCCGGCCCGTACGGCCAGTTCCACCATGGCCGCGCCGGGGAACACGACCTGGCCGTGTACCTGGTGGTCGAGCAGCCAGGGGTGGGAGTGGAGGGAGAGCCGGCCGGTGAACAGCATCCCGGACGCGCCGGGCAGGGTGACGGCGGCACCCAGGAGGGGGTGATCGGCGGCGGCGACCCCGGCGGAGGCCACGTCGCCGACCGAGCCGACGGAGGTGGACACCCAGAAGGTGCGGTGCTGGAAGGCGTAGGTGGGCAGCTCCACCCGGGAGACGGCCGAACCCGCGAAGAACCCGGCGCGGTCGGCGACCGCCCCGGCGACGAGGAGCGCTCCGAGGGCGGTTACGGCGCACACGGCCTCGTCGCGGTCCCGGCGGAGGCTGGGGACGAGGACGGTCGAGGAGTCCTCGGCGAGGCAGGCGCGGGCCATGGCGGTGAGCACGCCGTCGGGGCCCAGCTCCAGGACGGTGGCGGCGCCTTCGGCCTCCAGGGTGCGGACGGCGTCGTGGAAGCGGACGGCTTCGCGGACGTGGTCCACCCAGTAGTCGGGGCGGGCTATTTCGTCGGTGACGAGGCCGCCGGTGAGGGCGGAGACGAAGGGGATGTTCGGCGTGCCGAAGTCGAGCCCCGCGACGACCGTGCGGAACTCCTCCAGCATGGGGTCCATGAGGGGGGAGTGGAAGGCGTGGCTGACGCGCAGGGCCTTCGCCTTCACGCCCTGGGCGGTGAGGAGCGCGACGACGCCTTCGACGGCTTCGCGGGCTCCGGATATGACGACGGCGTTCGGTCCGTTGACGGCGGCGATGGCGGCGCCCGGGACGAGGAGCGGGGTGACCTGTTCCTCGCCCGCCTGGACGGAGACCATGACCCCGCCCTCGGGCAGGGCTTCCATGAGCTTGCCGCGTGCGGTGACGAGGGTGGCGGCGTCACGCAGCGACAGGACCCCGGCGACGTGTGCGGCGGCGATCTCACCGACGGAGTGCCCGCCGACGAACTGCGGGACGACGCCCCACGATTCGACGAGCCGGAACAGGGCGACTTCGACCGCGAAGAGGGCCGGCTGGGTGGTCCCCGTACGGTTCAGGGCGTCGGCGTCGTCCCCGAAGACGACCTCCTTGAGCCCGTCACCCAGTTCCGCGCACACCGCGTCGAACGCGGCCGCGAACACGGGGAACGCCTCGTACAGCCCCCGGCCCATCCCCGGCCGCTGGCTGCCCTGTCCCGTGAACAGCACCGCCGGGCCGCCGCCCGGGCCGGCCGCCGATCCGCCGCCGTCGCGCTCCAGGGACCGCAGCCCGGCGAGGACCTCCTCGCGGTCCCGGCCCACGACCACCGCCCGGTGCTCCAGGTCGGTGCGCCGGGTCAGGGAGTAGGCCACATCGGCGAGCCCGAGCTCGGGGCGCCGCTCCAGATGGTCGGCCAGCCGGGCCGCCTGCGCCCGGAGGGCCTCGGGGGAGCGGGCCGACAGCGCCACCGGAAGGGGACCCGCGACCGGTTCGCCCGCCGGTGCGGGGGCGGCCGTGGCGGGGGCGGCCTCCAGGATGACGTGGGCGTTGGTGCCGCTGATGCCGAACGAGGAGACGCCCGCACGGCGCGGGCGGCCCGTCTCGGGCCAGGCCCGCTGCTCGGCGAGGACTTCCACCGCGCCCGCCGACCAGTCGACCTCCGCCGACGGGGCGTCCACGTACAGGGTGCGCGGGAGCACCCCGTGCCGCATGGCCTGCACCATCTTGATGATCCCGGCCACGCCCGCCGCCGCCTGCGTGTGCCCGATGTTCGACTTGACGGACCCCAGCCACAGCGGCTCGCCGCCCTCGCGGTCCTGGCCGTAGGTGGCGAGGAGGGCCTGGGCCTCGATGGGGTCACCGAGCTTGGTGCCGGTGCCGTGCGCCTCGACGGCGTCGACGTCGGCGGTGGTAAGTCCGGCCGCGTCCAGTGCCTGGCGGATGACGCGCTGCTGGGAGGGGCCGTTGGGGGCGGTCAGGCCGTTGCTCGCGCCGTCCTGGTTTACCGCGCTGCCGCGGACGACGGCCAGTACCGGGTGTCCGTTGCGCACGGCGTCCGACAGGCGTTCCACGAGGAGCATGCCGACGCCCTCGGCGAAGCCGGTGCCGTCGGCGCCGTCCGCGAAGGACTTGCAGCGGCCGTCGGGGGCCAGCCCGCGCTGGCGGCTGAACTCCACGAACGTCGACGGGGTGGACATCACCGTCACGCCGCCCGCGAGGGCCAGCGTGCACTCCCCGCGCCGCAGGGCCTGCCCCGCCAGGTGCAGGGCCACCAGGGACGCCGAGCAGGCGGTGTCCACGGTCACCGCCGGGCCCTCCAGGCCCAGTACGTACGAGATGCGGCCCGACACCACGCTCGCCGCGCTGCCCGTCCCCACGTACCCGCCGAGGTCGTCGGCGGAGGCGGCGGCCAGGGTCCCGTAGTCCTGGCCGTTGGTGCCGATGAACACGCCCGTCGCCGATCCGCGCAGCGGCGCCGCGTCGAGCCCGGCCCGCTCCACGGCCTCCCAGGCCGTCTCCAGGAGCAGCCGCTGCTGCGGGTCCATCGCGAGGGCCTCGCGCGGGGAGATCCCGAAGAACCCGGCGTCGAACTCGGCCGCCCCGCGCAGGAATCCGCCCTCGCGGACGTACGAGGTACCCGTCCGCTCGGGGTCCTCGTCCACGAGGCGGTCGAGGTCCCAGCCCCGGTCGCCGGGGAAGGGGGTGATGCCGTCGGCCCCGGACGCCAGCAGCTCCCAGAACTCCTCCGGGGACTCCACCCCGCCCGGGAAGCGGCAGCTCATCCCGACGATGGCGATCGGCTCACCGGCGGCGTCCTCCACCTCGCGCAGGCGGTCGTTCGCCTTGTCCAGGTCGGAGGTGACGCGCTTGAGGTACTGGAGGAGCTTCGCCTCGTTGGACGTGTGGGGCGTGTTGGACATGCTGGAAGGTC
This sequence comes from Streptomyces sp. NPDC089915, assembly GCF_040684675.1. NCBI lineage: Bacteria > Bacillati > Actinomycetota > Actinomycetes > Kitasatosporales > Streptomycetaceae > Streptomyces > Streptomyces sp. NPDC089915. The sequence goes on from NZ_JBFBGN010000241.1 coordinate 3,579, forward strand.
ACCCGGTTCGTGTGGTGGTGCGGGGCGGGCAGGCGTGGTGGCGTTCGGGGGAGGCGGGGGAGGAGCGGGAGTACGGGAGGGCCCGCCGGGAGGGGGGTTCCCGGCGGGCCGGCGGGCTAGAGGGCCCCGTACTTCTGGTCGATGTAGGCGAAGACGTCCCCGGCGTCGGCGTCGTCGAGTTCCAGGGCGGCGGGTTCCTCCGCGCCGGCCGGGTCGAGCTTCCCCAGCAGGACGCGCAGCCGGTCGGCGATCTCGCCGCGGGTCCCGTCCGCGTCCTCCAGCGCGAGCGCCGCGCGCTCGATCCGCTCCACGTCCTCCCACAGCGCGGCGGCCGGGTCCGTGTCCAGCTCCATGTCGGCGAGGAGCCGCCCGGCCAGGGCGAGCGGGGTCGGGTGGTCGAACACCATCGTGGGGCTGAGCCGCATCCCGGTGGCCGAGCCGAGCCGGTTGCGGAACTCGACGGCGGTCAGCGAGGCGAAGCCCAGTTCGCGGAAGGTACGGTGCGGCTGGACCGTCCGCTTGTCCGCGTGGCCCAGGACGACCGCGGTGTGCACGCACACCAGGTCCACCAGGGCCGCCGTCCGCTTCTCGGGGGCCAGTGCGGCGATCCGCTCGCGCAGCCCGGCCACGGCCGGCTCCCCGCCCGACGTGCCGGCCCGCTCGGCGGCCAACGCGTCCAGGACCCGGGCGGCCTCGGGCACGCCGGTGAGCAGGGCGCTGGGCCGGCCCGCGGTGAAGTCCCGGGCGAACCGCTCCCAGTCGAGGGCGCCGATCACGGCCGTGGGGGCGCCCGCGGCGACGGCCCGGGCGACCGCCGGGAGCACGTGCTCGGGGAGCATCGGCACCACCCCGCCCCGGGCCAGCCGGTCGTCGACCTCACCGGTCCCGTCGGTGGCCATGCCCCCGCCCGCCCAGGCGCCGAACGCCAGCGAGACGGCCGGCAGGCCGAGGCCCCGGCGCCGTTCGGCGACCGCGTCCAGACCGGCGTTGGCGGCGGCGTAGTTGGCCTGGCCGGGGGAGCCCAGGGTGCCCGCGACGGAGGAGAACAGGACGAAGGCGTCCAGGTCCGCGTCCCGGGTGAGTTCGTCGAGGTGGTGGGCCGCGAGGGTCTTGGAGCGCAGGACGGACTCGAACCGTTCGGGCGTCAGCGTCTCGACGAGCCCGTCGTCGAGGGTGCCGGCGGTGTGCAGGACGGCGGTGAGGGGCTCGTCTGCCGGAACGCCCGCGAGGAGGGCCTCCAGGGCGGTGCGGTCGCTCGCGTCGCACGCCGTGACGGTCGTGGGGACGCCCAGCGCGGTGAGCTCCGCGCGGAGTTCGGC
>NZ_JBFBGN010000242.1:0-4875 GCF_040684675.1 Streptomyces sp. NPDC089915
CGGGGAGTGGAAGGCGTGCGAGACGCGCCGACGGCCCGGGCACTGGGACCCCGCCTGGTTGCCCTGCGCCGCCGCGTCCCCGGGCAGCGGCCGGGCGCGACGGAAGCCGTGCAGCGCAGGCTCGAACTGCTGCACACCATGCCGCAGGCCCTGACCACAGGGCGCTGAACATCCCTGCCCGGAGGGCCGGCGGGAGGTCTGCTGCAGCGCGGAACCGTCCGAGGACGTGGATCGGGGACCTTGGATCGGATACCGGCGTCAGGCTTGGCGGGCAGAGGCCGTGAGCCGGTCGGCGAGCGCGATGACGAGGTCCCGTAGTTCGTCCGGTCGCTCGATGACGAACGGCCGGTCGAGCGAGGCGAGCACGGGTGGCAACCAGTCGAGCCGCTCTGCTCTCAGTTCGACGTGGAGCCAGCGCTCGGTGTGCGGATCCGCGGCTTCCCCGGGTACGGGCTCCTCCACGGTCGCGACGCTGGCGGGCAGTCGGGTGCGGATCTGTTCGACCGTCCCGTGGATCCGCAGGGTCACTTCGTGCCGGTAGGCGGCCTTGGCGAGCCCTGACAGGACGCGCCGTGCCGGATCGAGGTCGGCGGGCGGCTCGAATGACCCTGGCAGGGGCCTTGCGTCCGCGATGCGATCGAGCCGGAAAGTCCGGTCCTGGCCGATCTCGGGATCGGTGCCCGTCACGTACCACCGGCCCGCATGGGCGACGATCCCGTACGGGTGCAGCGTGCGTTCGCTCCGTCGTCCGTCTCGGGCGGTGTACCTGATCAAGGTCGGGCGGCGGTGGCGTACCGCATCGGAGATGGCGAGCAGGACCCCTGTCTCCGGGGTGGCCACCTCGTCGGGCTCAGCGGTGAAGGCGAGGGATTCCATGACGGCGTCGAGCCGACGGGCCAGACGCTCGGGCAGTGCCCGGCGGATCTTGGCCGTCGCCGTCTCGCCCGCGGTTCCAGTCGCCGCCGGCAACCCGGTCCTGCGGCCGGCGGCGAGGCCGAGCAGCACGGCGAGCGCCTCGTCGTCGTTGAGCATGAGCGGCGGCAGCCGGTACCCGGGGGCGAGCCGGTACCCGCCGTAGCGGCCGCGGACCGACTCGACCGGGATGTCGAGGTCGATCAGGTGCCCCACGTACCGCCGCACGGTGCGTGCGTCGACGCCGAGCCGGTCGGCGAGTTCGGCCATCGTTCTGATGCCGCCGGACTGCAGGAGTTCCAGGAGGGTGAGCACGCGGCTGGTGGGTCGAGCCATGTCCACGAGCCTAGCGTTGATACCGGACCGGTTCTGTCCACTATTTGCTCTAGCGTCCGAGGTGCAACGGCTTCACCAGCTTGAGGAGAGCATCATGGACTTCGTCTCGATCCGGATCATCACCAGCGACGTAGCGCGCCTCGTCGACTTCTACGAGCGGGCCACCGGTGTGCGGGCGGACTGGTCCACCGAGGACTTCGCCGAATTGCGGACCCCGAGCGCGACCCTCGCGATCGGCAGCACCCGCACCGTGGCACTGTTCGCTCCCGGCTCCGCCCGTCCGGCCGCCAACGACACCGTGATCATCGAATTCCTCGTCGCCGACGTGGACGGCGTGTACGGGAACCTGGCCGATCTCGTCCCCGACTTCGTGACCGAGCCGACCACGATGCCCTGGGGGAACCGGTCGCTCCTGCTCCGTGACCCCGACGGCAACCTCGTCAACTTCTTCACCCCTGTCACGCCGGCGGCCATCGAGAAGTTCGCTAGCTGACGACAGTGCGCGCGCCAGGGCGAGGAGCGATCCGGACGGCACGCTCCACACGGACCGGACCATCCGGGACGGAGGCCACCTCCTCCACGCCGTCACCGTCACGGGCCTGGCCGATGACGGCGAAGGGGAGTACCGGCTGTCCGGCTGGTCCCCTCGGTGCGGGCGAGTGGGCGTGTCAGTCCTGTGCGGTGTGCGCGGTGCTCATGCGGTGTGGGGCTCCCTGTTCGTCGGGTGGTTCAGGAGAGTTCGCAGGGGTGCTGGGAGGCGGGTCCGTAAAGGCTCTCCGCCGGCGCGGACATCGGCCAGGGGCGCACCGTTGTCCGCGACCGGGATCGCGGCGACCCGCGGGTCGGACATCAGGACGATACTCATCTAGACCTCCCGGTCCCAGGCGCCGAAGTACGTGGGGATCCCGGTCTTGCGGGCGGCCATCACGGCCTCGGGCCGGGCGTGGTCACGTCCCGGCATCAGGCCCTGCCTCTCGGGGACGGCCAGGGCACGGGCCTCGTCGTGCTCGTCCGGGTCCAGCACGATCCCGGCAAGCTGTCCGGGGGTGAGCCGACCGCCGTGGAACACCCGTCCGACGGTGGCCGGGAGCTTCGGGGGTCCCTCCACTCGGAGGCCGGTCGCGGCCTTCGGCAGCGTCCCAGCGAACTCCTTCGGAGGCAGCCATTTCCCTTCGCTCACGACGCGTTCCCTTCGACGGAGGAGGGGAAGCGCGTCATCCGCATGAGTGCCGGGTCGGCCGCGAAGCCGAGCTTCTCGTACAGCGGGGCGGAGCCCTCGCTGGCGTACAGCTCGTACAAGGTCACCCCCTCGTGCTCCAGGTGGTCGAGCAGCGCGGAGAGTGCGGCCTCGGCGTAGCCGCGGCGCCGGTGGGCGGGGTCGGTGGCCACCGCGTGGACCCGAACGGCCAGGCCCTTGGGGTACTTCGGGGCGGGCAGGACAGCGTGCACCAGGCCGAGGGCACAGGTGGCGAGCCCGCCGGCGGGGGAGTCGACGACGTACGCGCGGGCGTCACCGCCGTCCCGGAGGCGTAAGGCGAGCTGCTCGGCACTCGTGGTGAGCCAGGCTTCGTCGAGGCGTTCGCTGAGGATGTTTTCCGACCGCAGGCGGGCGATCTCGGCGGCATCGGCAGGGGTGGCGAGGCGAGGTTGGGGCATGAGGGTCCTTCTCGAACGGGTCGAATGTGCAGACACACTACGGGTGTTGGGTTCGGCGCCGGCGCAGGGTGCGGTGGCCGCGCTCGGTGACCTCGGGGCGTTGTGGCTGGTTGCCGCAGGCGATGCCGGGGACGCCATCGAAGGCCGCCTCGCAGTCCAGGCGCAGAACGGATGCTTGATCCTGCCCGCGGCCGTGGCGACTGCGGAGGGACGCCCGTGCGCACTGCGGTGCCGGTGCCGACCAGACGGGGAGCGCTTGCCCCGAGTGCCGGCACCCAGGACCGGTGCGCCGCGACCTCCCGGTCATGGAACCGTGCCCCGTGGTGCCGTCCGTGGAACTCCCGAGATGCGTCACACCGGACGCCGTTTCAGGGCCCGGAAACTGCAGCCTGCCGCAGTGCCCATCACCGCGCGGCCGGCCGGCCGCCGCGCCCGCCGGTGTGTAGACGATCGCACCCAGCGTCCACACGCTGACGCTGAGGGCGTACAGCCAGATGGATCCGGCCGTACGGCCTGGAGCCGAGCCGCCGGCCAGGGCCGTCAGGCCGAAGCCCCATCCCAGCAGCAGGGCGCCCAACGGCAGTACGACACCCGTGCCCCGTCGGACCACCCACCCCGCCAGAGGGATCTGAAGCAGCGCCGCCAACAACACGAAGGGCCGGTCCCGGCACACCTGTGCCGCTGCGTGAAGCAGTACGTCGAGCGCTACCTGCTGGAAGGCGGACTGCCGCGTTCGACGGCGACCTGCCCTGCGGAGGGCATCGACAAGGAGGGCCGCGAGGCGATCGAGCCGTCGGGCCTACTGAGGGGTGGCCCCGGCGCACCGTCAAGTCCGGTCGGGCAGGGTGAAGTCATACGGACTGGGCCCGGGGTCCGGATTGACTCCGGGATCCCCGCACACGCATGCGAAGTGCATGTAGAAGTAGAGCGGACCGATGACGTCCCCTGGGGGCCAACCGGCTTCGAGATCGACGATGAGGCCCGTCATTCGGTCGAACCGCGTGCCACGACGAAGCTCCCGGGGGACCCACCCCCTTCCTCCTTCACCGTCCAACGAGGCCGCATGAGCGCTGATCGTCCAGGCGCCGCCGGTTACCGAGACTTCCAGGACTTGGCCCGATTCGGGGAAGTAGTCCCCGTCGGCGTCGTCGGTCCCCGCCAAGGTGAACTTCGACCAGAAGGGTTCGGTGGCATTGTCGAGTCGGATCACCCATGGGCCGAAGAATTCCACGGTCAACGTTCCCCTTCCGGGCCCGGTCACACTTCGAGACCTGTGCGCCGGGTGAATCGGCTGCTGAACCCGTCGAGGCGGTTGTCCTCCGTGATCGTTGCGAGCTCGCTGCGCCACGCCCCGAGCCGGCCGTTGTCAGGGTCGCTTTTGTCGCCGAAGAGACGTTCGACGTCCGCTCGAGTGGAGTCGTTGCGCTGACCCCAATGCAGGACGCCTCCCATATTGGGATTGAGCGCGAGTGCGACCGCGTAGTCGATGAGCTCCTGGGTGCCGGAAACGTCCTTCAGGCCGGCCACCTCGATCGAGCACGTCGTTTCGTGCTGTTGCATACCGAGAAACGCCTCGCATCGCCCCGTGAAGCGCAACGACACCCAGCCGAGGAACGCCTTCCCGCGGAACTCCTGGTTGATCTCGAAAGCGATCAGGGCGTCCACGAAGGCGACCAGCCGATCGTCGAGTGCGTCGAAGAAGACCTCGACGGAGTCCACGTTCACTCCGCAGCTGCGGTCCAGATAGTTCCAGCGGTCCAGCACCGCGTAGCTGCGGGCGCCGAACTCCATGTCGCCCTGCATCTCCTCGAACACTTTGTAAGAGATCAACTGCCAGGCGAAGATCCCGGCGGCCCGCTTCGCGGGATCGGGCTCGGACGGGTCGAGCAGCTCGTTCTTGATGCCGTTCAGGTGCTCCCCGAGGCGATCGTCGGAGTTGAACGCCTCCAGTAGCTCCCTGAGCACGAGCAG
>NZ_JBFBGN010000243.1:0-4817 GCF_040684675.1 Streptomyces sp. NPDC089915
GCCGTCCTTCCGGACGGCCCGGGGCCGGCGTGTTCCCCCGCGGGACCCGCGTACTTCCCCCGTCGGGCCCCGCTTCCCCCGTCGGATCCCGGTACTCCCCCGTGGGACCCGCGCTCCTCCCCCGTACGACCGCCGGCGGCTACTCGCTGGCGATCGCGTTCAGGACGTTCATCCGCCCCGCCCGGAACGCCGGGACCAGTGCGGCGAACAGGCCCACCAGGGCCGAGCCGGCGAAGACCGCGATGATCGTCGGCCACGGGATCTCCAGCACCTTCAGGCCCTGGAGGGCGAGGAGCTGCTGGGCGGTGGCGCCCCAGCCCATGCCGAGCCCCAGGCCCAGCAGGGCGCCGAAGAGGGCGATGACCACCGACTCCAGGCGGATCATGCGGCGCAGCTGGCGGCGGGAGAGGCCGATGGCGCGCATCAGGCCGATCTCGCGGGTCCGCTCGACCACCGAGAGGGCCAGGGTGTTCACCACGCCCAGCACCGCGACGATGATCGCCAGGGCGAGGAGCCCGTAGACCATGTTGAGCAGCTGCCCGACCTGGTCCTTGAGGTCCTTCTTGTAGTCGGTCTGGTTGAGCACCTTGTACTGCGGGTACTCGGCCATGGCCGCCTTGAGCGCCGTGTACGCGGCGTCGGCCTGCCCCTTCTGGGCCTTGGCCAGCAGCATGAACGGGCGCGGCAGCTGGTCGGCCGGGACGTTGGCCTCGGCGGTGGCGGTGCTGACGTACTTGACGCCCTTGTCGAGGTTGCCCTCGTCGGAGGTGATCGCGGCGACCTTCAGCCGGACGGTCTTGCCGCCGTTGAAGGCCACGCCCAGCTCGTCGCCCACCTTCACGTGGTGCTTGGCGGCGTATTCGGAGCCGACCGCCATCGCACCGGCGGCGTACGCGTCCTCGTGCCGGCCCGCCAGCGTCTTGCGGCGCACGTCCTGGGCGTAGGTGGGGTCGGTGGCGCTGAGCCGGTCCTGGGCGGAGGTGCCGTCGGGGGCGGTGATCCGCGCCTCGACCTCGCGGTAGGCGGTGACGTGGTCGAGGCCCTTGACCCCGCGCATGGCCTGCTCGGCCTGCGGCATCAGCGGCTGGCCGCCCTGGGAGGCGATGATGTAGTCCGCGCCGACCGTGCGGTCGAGCTCGTCGGTGGCGGAGGCCACCATGGAGGAGCCGACGACCGACAGGCAGGCGACCAGCGCCAGTCCGATCATCAGCGCGGCGGCCGTGGCTCCCGTACGGCGCGGGTTGCGCAGGGCGTTGCGCTCGGCGAGCCGGCCGACGGAGCCGAAGGGCCGCAGGACGGGCGCGGCGAGCAGCCGGACCACGACGCCCGCGAGCAGCGGGCCGATCACGATGAAGCCGATCAGGCTGAACAGCACGCCGACGGCCAGCCAGAGCGAGCCGGCGGAGGCCTTGTCGGCGGCTGCGGCGAGGAACAGGGCCGCGCCGCCGATGCCGGTGAGGAGCAGTCCGAGGACCGCGCGGACCACGCCGGCCTTGCGGTCGCCGGGGGTACCGGCGTCGCGCAGGGCGGCCATCGGGGAGACCTTGCCGGCCCGGCGGGCCGGGATGTAGGCGGCGACGACGGTGACGACGGTGCCGAGGACCAGGCCGGTGACGGGGGTGGTCCAGCGGACGGTCAGGTCGCCGGTGGACAGGTGCATGCCCATCTGGCCCATGAGCTTCATCAGGCCGACGGCCAGGCCCACGCCCGACGCGACGCCGGCGGCGGAGCCGACGATGCCGAGCAGGAGGGCTTCGAGCAGCACCGAGCGGTTGATCTGGCCCCGGTCGGAGCCGATGGCGCGCATCAGGCCGATCTCGCGGGTGCGCTGGGCGACCAGCATCGAGAAGGTGTTGAAGATGAGGAAGATGCCGACGAGGAAGGCGATGCCGGCGAAGCCGAGCATCACGTACTTCATGACGTCGAGGAAGCCCATGTCCTTCTTGTTGGCGGCCGTGGACTCCTTGGCGGTCTGCAGCTTGTAGGTGTCCGCGCCGACGGCGGCGGCCACGTTCTTCTTCAGCTGGTCGTCGCTGACGCCGTCCTTGGCGGTGACGCTGATGTGGGTGAAGGTGCCCGGCGCACCGAGCAGCTTCTCCTGGGCGGTTGCGGTGTCGAAGTAGACGATGGCCGCGCCCGGGTTGGTGACGGTGAAGGAGGCGATGCCGCTGATCTTCGCCCGGACGTCACCGGTGATGGCGATGGTGCGCAGTTCGTCGCCGAGCGCCAGGTGGTGCTTGGCGGCGGTGTCGGCGTCGATCATCATCTCGGTCGGACCGCGCGGGGCCCGGCCGGAGGTGATCTTCATGGACTTGAGTTCGCCGTCGTTCCAGTTGCCGGCGATGGTCGGGGCGCCGGTGGTCGACCCCATGTTCTCGTTCTTGGCGTTGACGACGGTGACGGCCGTGGACATGACGCCGCCCTCGACCGACTTGACGCCCTCGGCGCCGCGCACCTTCTCCACGGCCGAGCCGGGCAGCACCTGCGGGCGGCCGCGGTTCGGGTTCTCCTCGCCGTCGGCGGGCTCCTTCGGGCTGACGGTGACGTCGGAGCTGGTGACGGCGAACAGCTTGTCGAAGGTGGTGTTCATGGTGTCCGTGAACACCAGGGTCCCGCAGACGAACGCGACCGAGAGGAGCACCGCGATGGCGGAGAGCGCCATCCGGCCCTTGTGCGCGACGAAGTTGCGCCGCGCGGTCTTCATGACGGTCACGAGGTCCGCCCGCGCGCGTCGAAGTCCTTCATCCGGTCCAGGACCTGGTCGGCGGTGGGCGCGTGCATCTCGTCGACGATGCGGCCGTCGGCCAGGAAGATGACGCGGTCGGCGTAGGAGGCGGCGACCGGGTCGTGGGTGACCATCACGATGGTCTGGGCGAGCTCGTCCACCGACTGGCGCAGGAAGCCGAGGACCTCGGCGCCGGCCCGCGAGTCCAGGTTTCCGGTGGGCTCGTCGCCGAAGATGATCGCCGGACGGGCGGCGAGGGCGCGGGCGACCGCCACGCGCTGCTGCTGGCCGCCGGAGAGTTCGGTCGGGCGGTGCTTGAGGCGGCCCGCGAGGCCGACGGTCTCCACGACCCGGTCCAGCCACCGCGGGTCGGGCTTGCGGCCCGCTATGTCCATCGGGAGGGTGATGTTCTCCAGGGCGTTCAGCGTCGGGAGGAGGTTGAACGCCTGGAAGATGAAGCCGATCCGGTCGCGGCGCAGCTGCGTGAGCTTCTTGTCCTTCAGGCCCGTGATCTCGGTGTCCTCCAGGTGGATCTGCCCGGAGGTCACCGTGTCCAGACCGGCCAGGCAGTGCATCAGCGTGGACTTGCCGGAGCCGGACGGGCCCATGATCGCGGTGAACTGGCCGCGGTGGATGTCCACGTCCACGTGGTCGAGGGCGACGACGCGGGTCTCGCCGGAGCCGTACGCCTTGACGACCTGGCGCGCCCGTGCGGCCACGGAGCCGTGCCCCCCGCCGCTTCCGTGCCTGGTCTCGGTCATCGCCGTTGTCACGGTGTTCTCTCCCCTGTCGGTGTGCGTACTGCGGACGTGCGGATGTGCGTCGCCGTGGTGAAGTCTGCTGAACGGGGGGTGGCCGGCGCGCTGGTGCCCGTCGCCGTATCCGCCGGGGGTTAACCCCACCCCGCCCCGGCGGCCCCGCCCATGTGAATCAGTTAAAGACAGCCCGGGCCCTTCGGCCTCCTCCGCCGGGACGAAAGTCCCCTGCGCCCAAATGTGGAGGGACCCCTAGGGGTCGTCCGCCCTCCGGCGGACCGGACGTAGGGGGCACCGCCCGGCGGACCCCGCGTGAGATGGGGATTCCACCCGGCACACCCCCGGTGAGAGGGTGTCTGCGCGGACGAAGGGAAGCCGATGGAGACAGAGAAAAGCGGGGGCGGAGCCTCCGGCAGAGAGCCGGCCGGCGCCTCCGGCGGAAAGGTTTCCGCCAAGGAGGCCGAGGGCGGGATACCCGTCCAGGGCCGGCCTCCGGCGCGCGTCGTCGCGTCGCTGATGCTGTGCATGGCCCTGGTCGCCCTCGACACCACCATCGTCTCCACCGCCGTCCCCCAGATCGTCGGGGACATCGGCGGGTTCTCCGTCTTCTCCTGGCTCTTCTCCGGCTACCTCCTGGCCGTCACCGTCACCCTCCCCGTCTACGGCAAGCTCAGCGACACCTTCGGCCGCAAGCCCGTCCTCCTCTTCGGCACCGCCCTCTTCCTCGCCGGCTCCCTGCTGTGCGCCTCCGCCTGGAACATGGCCGCGCTGATCGCCTTCCGGATCGTCCAGGGGCTGGGCGGCGGCGCACTGCAGAGCACCGTGCAGACCCTGGCCGCCGACCTCTACCCGCTGCGCGACCGCCCGCGCATCCAGGCCCGGATGACCACCGTGTGGGCGAGCTGCGCGCTCATCGGCCCGGCGCTCGGCGGCCTGATCGCCGGGTACGCGGGCTGGCGCTGGACCTTCCTGATCAACGTGCCGATGGCCGGGCTGGCCCTGTGGCTGACCGCCCGCCACCTGGTCGAGCCCCGCCGCTCCCCCGCCGACCGCGGCCCGGTGGACTGGGCGGGGGCCCTCGGAGTGTTCGTCTGCGGCGGGCTGCTGCTCTTCGCTCTGGTCCAGGGCGGGGTCGCCTGGCCCTGGCTGTCGGCGCCCTCGCTGGGGCTGCTGGGCGCGAGCGCGGTGCTGGCGGCGGTGGTCGTCCGGGTGGAGCGCCGCGCCGCGGACCCGATCCTGCCCGGGTGGGTGTGGCGGCGGCGGACCATCGCCGCCGTCAACCTGGCGATGGGGGCGCTGGGGCTGCTGATGGTCGCCCCGATGGTGTTCATGCCGAC
>NZ_JBFBGN010000244.1:0-4769 GCF_040684675.1 Streptomyces sp. NPDC089915
CCCGACGCACCCATCATCACCACCGACGCCCGCCACCGCGGCGACGCCAAGAGCGCACTCATCACCCTCGTCGAACACGCCCTCATGGCACGGCTGAAGTAACGGCGGTACCCGGGCGATACGCGGAGGCGGGCTGTGTCTTAGGACACGGCCCGCCTCTGGTGTTCATAACGTTTCGACAGAGAATTACCCTCAGGCGGACACGGCATGCGTTCGCCCGGTGCCGCTGCGCGCACAACTGGCCCCGTTTTTGCCGCAGCTCGCTCTTTATGTCCGTTTTATGTGGGACGTAAGGCTCTTGGAATGGCTGATTCCAACTGTTTGGAGCACGGCGCTTAATCGTGCTGGAATTCAACGAACTAGCTAGTAGCACCGCCGAGAGGTTGTTGGTCGAGTGAGGCGAAGCAACTCGAGCCCCGCGGATGAACCCGCGCGCGGCAACTTCACCCCGCCGCCGCGAGCGGCCACGTCGCCCGTCGACGTGCCCGTGGAACCACCCTCGGGCGGCGGCAGCACCAGCAAGCTCGCCCCGCGCAACTGGCGGGTGGCGACGCGCCTGAACGCCATCCTCCTCGTGCCCGTCCTCGTCGGACTGGTCATGGGCGGCTTTCAGGTGAAGGGCTCGATCGACACCTGGAACGAGGCGAAGGACGCCGAGAAGACCGTCCGCATCGTCCAGGCGGCGGCCGAGTACGGCGAGGCCCTGCTCAACGAGCGCGACCTCAGCGCCGAACCGCTCCTCAAGGGCGACCGCACCAACGAGGCCGTGACGAAGGCCTACGCGGCCACCGACGCGGCCAAGGCCAAGTTCGCCGCGGCCGTGAAGGACATGCCCAAGAAGCAGGGCCTGGAGCGCCGCCTGGAACTCTTCCGCCAGGAGGAGCCCAAGCTGGAGCAGGTCCGCAAGACGGCCTACGCCGTCCCGGAGACCGCCAAGAAGAACCTCCCCTCCGCCGCCGGCCCCGTGCCGACCGAAGAGGGCTACGTGCTGGTCCAGCACTACCTGATGCAGTTCTCCAACGAACTGGGCCTGGGCACCGGGAACGTCACCAGCTACGGCCGCATGGTCTACGCCGTCGAGCTGGCCAAGGCCGCCAACTCGCTCCAGCGCTCCATCGGCACGCACCTGCTGGTCCGCCCGAACGAGGACGAGAACGTCCGCAAGGCCCAGCTCGTCGCCTTCTCCTCCTACGCCTACCTCGAAGAGATCGCCGCCGGCGAGTACGTCGCCGCCGGTACCGAAGAGGACACCAAGCGGCTCCAGGAGGTCATGGCCAAGAAGTCCCAGGAGGGCGCCGCCAAGCTCGCCCAGGCCAAGCAGGCCGCCGAGCAGGCCGGTACGCCCTTCAAGGCCCCGCCCGTGGTCAACGGCTCCGCCCTCACCGGGATGACCGAGGCGATAGCCGGCGGCGACAAGCCCGCCAAGCTCGCCCTGGCCGGCGTCACCCCGCAGGCCTGGCAGGCCGCCGCCACCGCCAAGTTCGACGGCTACGCCGAGGTCGAGCAGGAGCTGCTCGACAAGGCCGTCAAGGACACCGTCGCGGTCTCCGACAAGGCCCAGCAGGACGCCATCCTGACCGGCGCCATCGTGGTCGTGGCCCTGCTCGCCGCCTTCATCCTGGCCGCGATGATGGCCCGCCAGATGAGCCGCTCGATGCTGCGCCTGCGCACCTCCGCCTTCGACGTCGCCGAGCAGCGCCTGCCGATGCTCGTCGACCAGCTCTCGCGCACCGACCCGGGCAAGGTCGACACCCGTGTCGAGCCGATCCCGATCAACTCCCAGGACGAGATCGGCGAGGTCGCCCGCGCCTTCGACCAGGTCCACCGGGAAGCGGTCCGCCTCGCCGCCGAGCAGGCGCTCCTGCGGGGCAACGTCAACGCGATCTTCACGAACCTCTCCATGCGCAACCAGTCGCTGATCGAGGGCCAGCTGACCCTCATCACCGACCTGGAGAACAACGAGGCCGACCCGGACCAGCTGGAGAACCTCTTCCGCCTGGACCACCTGGCCACCCGTATGCGCCGCAACGGCGAGAACCTGCTCATCCTCGCGGGTGAGAACCCGGGCCGCCGCTGGGACCAGCCGGTCCCCCTCGTCGACGTGCTGCGCGCCGCCTCCTCCGAGGTGGAGCAGTACGAGCGCATCGAGCTCTCGGGCGTCTCCGAGGCCGAGATCCACGGCCAGGCCGTGACCGACCTCGTGCACCTGCTCGCCGAGCTGCTGGAGAACGCCACCACGTTCTCCTCCCCCCAGACCAAGGTCCGGGTCAACGCCACGCGTCTGCCCGACGGCCGCGTGATGATCGAGATCCACGACAAGGGCATCGGCCTCACCGCCGAGGACTTCGCGGACATCAACCACAAGCTGGCCAACCCGCCGACCGTGGACGCCGCGATCTCGCAGCGCATGGGTCTGTTCGTGGTCGGCCGGCTGGCGGACCGCCACAGCATCCGCGTCCAGCTGCGCCCCTCGGGCGAGCAGGCCGGCACCACGTCGCTGATCATGCTCCCCGACGCCATCACCCACGGTGGCGGTGGCGAGGGCATCCCGGACGACGACTTCACCGTCTCCTCGATCATCCCCGAGCAGCAGGCCCAGCAGGCCGCCCCGCTGCGCACGGCCGCCGAGCTCGGCTTCGACGACTCGGCCTACGACGGCTCCGGCGGCCAGGAGAAGCCGGCCGACCCGGTCGTGCGCTCCCTGGGCCGCGAGGAGCGCCGGGCCGCCCTGGAGGCGCAGCTCAACTTCGGACCGGAGCAGGGCCGCCCGGCGGAGCAGCAGCAGTTCCCCGCCGAGGGCTATCCGGAACCCCAGCCGGAGCACGCGTACCAGCCGTACCAGGAGTACGAGCAGCCTTCCCCGCAGGGCTTCCAGGCCCCGTACGAGGAGCAGGCCCAGCAGCAGTCCTACGAGGCTTTCCCGGAGCAGGGATATGCCTATCCGGAAGTCGGCTACCAGGACCAGCAGCAGCCCGTACAGCCGTACGACGGCGGCTACGCGGAGCAGTCCCCGCAGGCCATATGGCCCGAGCAGAACACCTACGCAGAGCCCTACCAGCAGGACTTCGGGAACGAATCGGAACCCCCGGCCGCTCCCGAACCGGCCGTGGACCGCGTAGGCTTCGACCGTCCGGGCGCCGCTGCCGACGCCGGTCACGCGTTGACCGGAGCGGGCCTGCCGCGACGCGGCAGCCAGCAGCAGTGGGGTTCGGACCGGAAGGAAGCGGAGCCCACCGGATCCCTTTTCGAGCAGCGGCCGCCGCGACAGCAGCAGCCCGCCGAACCGAAGGGGGCCCCGGAGGACGACACGGCCGGATCGGGCTGGCGTTCGACGAACGACGAGCGCTGGCAGCAGGCCGGCAAGCTCCGTGAGCCGAAGGCGGGCGGGGTCACCTCGTCCGGTCTCCCTCGGCGGGTGCCCAAGGCCAACCTGGTCGAGGGCGCTGCGGAGACGACCCCGCAGGGCGGCCCCCAGGTCTCCCGCGCCCCGGAGGACGTGCGCGGCAGGTTGAGCAACCTGCGCCGTGGTGTCCAGCAGGGACGCAGCGCGGGTTCCGAGCAGTCAAGTAACAGCTATGACCAGGAGCGTTAGTGTGAGCGCGATGAGCCAGGCAGCGCAGAACCTGAACTGGTTGATCACCAACTTCGTGGACAACACCCCCGGTGTGTCCCACACGGTGGTGGTCTCCGCCGACGGCCTTCTGCTGGCGATGTCCGACGGATTCCCGCGCGACCGCGCCGATCAGCTGGCGGCCGTGGCCTCCGGTCTGACCTCGCTGACCGCCGGAGCCTCCCGCATCTTCGAGGGCGGCGCCGTCAACCAGACCGTGGTGGAGATGGACCGGGGATTCCTCTTCCTCATGTCCGTCTCCGACGGGTCCTCGCTGGCGGTGCTCGCGCACCCCGAGTGCGACATCGGCCTCGTGGGCTACGAGATGGCCCTCCTCGTGGACCGCGCCGGCAGTGTCCTCACCCCGGACCTGCGCGCGGAGCTGCAGGGAAGCCTTCTCAACTAGCAAACAGGCAGTGCGTTTCGCGTCATCGCACCGTAGGGTGCGGTGGCGCGGTTCCACAGGGAGTACTGCGTTCTTGGAGTCGGAGGAGGAAACGTGACAACACCCGGAGGACATCCTTATGGCGGCCAGCAGCCGCAGGGTGGGCACGACCAGAACCGCTTCAACTTCCCCTCCTCTCCCAGCCGGCCGATGCCGGAGCAGAACCCCTACGCGCAGCAACCGTACGGCCAGCCCCAGCAGCCCCAGGCGCCCCACCGGCTTCCGCAGCAGCCCCCCCGGGCCTCGCAGCCGCAGGCTCCCAAGGCGCACAACCCGCTGGTGCGTCCGTACGCGATGACCGGCGGCCGTACCCGGCCGCGCTACCAGCTCGCCATCGAGGCGCTGGTCAGTACCACGGCGGATCCCGCCCGGCTGCAAGGGCAGTTGCCCGAGCACCAGCGCATCTGCCGCCTGTGCCAGGAGATCAAATCCGTAGCGGAGATCTCGGCACTTCTCTCCATTCCTCTTGGTGTCGCCCGCATCCTCGTAGCCGACCTGGCGGAGGCGGGCCTTGTCGCCATCCACCAGCCCGGCGGCGACGAGTCCGCGGGCGGTCAGCCAGATGTGACACTGCTCGAAAGGGTGCTCAGTGGACTTCGCAAGCTCTAACGGCGGAGCGGCTCGCTCCACCACCTCCGCGAAGATCGTGGTGGCGGGCGGCTTCGGCGTGGGCAAGACCACGTTCGTCGGCGCGGTCTCCGAGATCAACCCGCT
>NZ_JBFBGN010000245.1:0-4707 GCF_040684675.1 Streptomyces sp. NPDC089915
TTGGGGTTGTTTTAACCCGCCCCCGTGGGTTTTTTCTGTCCCCCCCCCGGGTGGGGGGTGGGGGGGGGGGTGGGGTTGGGGCGGGGGGGCGGGGGCCGGCGCCTGGGCCGGGGGAGCGGGAGGGGTGGGGCTGGGCTCGGGGTGGAGGCGGTCGCCGGTTCTGGCGGGGCAGGACGTCTCACCGAGGTACAGCGTGATCTTCGCGGGCACGCCGTCGGCGGCCTGGGCTTCCTGTGCGCACACCTTCCAGCCGGCGTAGGCGGAGGCGTCGGCAGGCAGCGTGATGTCGGAATATGCGGAGCGGGCTTCGAGGGTGGCCGTGCGGGACTGGGCGTCTTTCCGGGTGCCGCCGGTCAGCTGAGGTGTGCCCGGCGGCGGCAGGGCGGGCGAGGCGGTCACGGTGACCGTGGGGCCGGCGGCGGTGACCGTGACGGTCGGTCCGGGCACCTTCTTCTCCTTGACGACCTCGTCGGGTCCCAGCGCCATACCGGCGATGACCAAGGCGACGAAGCCACCGACGACGATGGCGCAGCCCGAGAGGCCGACGCGCTGTCCTCGGCTGAGGTGCCGTTGCCGCCCGCCGCCGGGCGGCGGGGGACCGGCCGGGGAGCCGGGGTGCCAGTGGGGTCCGGGTTGCGGCTGGCCGCCGGGCCACTGCCGGGACGGGTCGTGGGGGTGCTGCGTCATGGGTGCCTCTCCTGTGCGGTCCGGTGACCGCCGTCGCGTTCCGTGCGGGTGGCGTGGGGGTGGGTCCGGTTCACCAGGAGTGGCGGGTGACCTTGACGAGCCTGCAGTCGATCCTGTCGCCCGCCTTCAGCTTGGCCGCCAGGTCGTAGGCGAGCGCACCGGCCTTCTCGTCGGTGTACTTCTGGCCCTTGTCCAGGTTCTGCGCGTAGCTGTTGATGTCGGCCTTCTTCTCGCCGTTGACCAGCACCTCGCCCTCGGCCGCGTAGGAGTAGCGGCGGTCGCCGGAGTTGGTGAACTCCAGCTCGACCCGTACCTCCTCCGTCCCGAAGTCGGTCGGCGACACCTTGCACGCCTTGACGGTGACGTCCTTGGAGATGTCGGGCTGGTTGTTCACGGAGCCGCCGGAGGGCTTGGCGGCCTCGGGCTGGACGACGGAGCTGTCGGAGGCCTTGTCGAGTTCCTTCGCGGCCTCGTTGACGGCCTTGCCCGCGACCAGGGTGCAGCCGCCGACGAGAACGAGGGCGAGGACGGCGGGGATGCCACAGCCGAGGGCGATCTTCTTGCCGGTGCTCATGCTCTGCTTGGGGGCGGGGTACTGCGGGTGGGGCTGCTGCGGGTATCCGTTTTCGGACATGAAGGGGTAAATCCTTGCTGGCAGGCGTGACTTCCGGGCCATGGCGGTGCAGCGCGATGGGCAGAAGCGGGCGCAACTATTGCACGATCTTGACCAACATGCACGAGGTTCTGTCAAAAATGAGATCAGAAGTGAGGGTGAGGAGCACACGATGAAGGTCACCAGCAAAGCCAGCGGCGTCACGGTCGAGGACGTCCCCGGCTACGAGGACACCCTCTTCCTCATCGGCTACCCGCCCAACAGCACCAAGGCGAACGGCTTCTACGTCAAAACCCCCGACGAGGCCCCGCTCACCTCCACCTGGCTGCGCCGCCTTCCCTTCGACCGCCTCCTGCGCGCCGCCGCCGAGGCCCGCGCGGAGGAGATCGCCACAGCGGTGGGCAGCGCCCCCGCCGGCGAGGGACGCCCGTACGGCGGCGGCGAGGAACACCTCGCCAGGGTCGCCGCGCTCTTCGAGTGGGCCACCGAGCGGAACATCCCCCCGCGCAGGGCCATCGCCACCCGCTGGGCCCGCTCCGAGGCCACCGCGGGCCGGTGGATCGCCGAGGCCCGGAAATCCGGACTCATCCCGGCCCCGGAGCCCCGCGCGAAAAGGACGGCCCCGGACGCCGGAGCGTGACCTCAGCGGCTTCCGGAAGCCCGCCCGGGCGCCGATCGGGGGCGGGGCCGGTCTCCCGTCCTCGGTGCCGTGTGCGGGCTTTGGGGAGCTTGATGTTCCGCATCTGACGTCGAACGGCATCTCGAACTCGGTTGGCGGTCTTGCTGTTTGAGATTCGACAGGATGACCTTCGCAGGCCCGCGTGATGATGTGATGATGTTGGCCATGGCTGTCGATGCAGTGGTCGTGCGTCAGCGTGTCGAGGATCTGGACGCGGCTGTGCCGTTCCTCCTGTTCGCCGGACCTGATGAGGCGGTGCAGCGTGTCGCCGGCGTCGCTGCGACTCTCGCCGTCGCCGATCTGAACGCCGCAGTCGAGGAGGCGGGAGGCGCCGAGATCGTGATGCCCGTTCAGCCCACCCCGAACGGCCGTCGTGCGGTGCTGCGGCACCCGGGCGGCGGTGTCTTCGAGTACGTCGGCCCGTGACCGTGGGCGGTTGGTGTGGCGAGGTGACCTCCCGTAGCCGGCGGACCCGGGTGTGAGAGGGCCCTGCTGCGCAGGTTGGTTGAGCAAGGCCCGGCTTCACTGGTTCTTCGCGACGGCCGCTCCGCACTCATGGGGATCTGGCTGGCCACTTCCTTCCAGTATTTATCCAGCTTGAATTTGAATCGTGGCTGGATCGGTCACAGCTGTTCTGGGACACTGGGTACACGGCGCCTCCTGTACGCCGGTTGGGTCAAGAAGCGGTGTGGGTGCCAGCCGCACGCGTGGCATACGGTCGGTGCCTTCGCGAACTCGCCGGACTCGTCACCCCAGAAGTCCACGTTCCTCCCGCCCCCCACGGGGGCCGAACTTCACGAGGGACAGGAACGCCTCGGTCAGCTCACCCTTCAGGAACCTGCGCGACAGGTTCAAGGCATGGCCGCTCCCGAGACCGCCCGACGCCGTGAGCGCGACCCCGAGGAGGCGCCGCACCTCCCTGCCCCGCTCGTCCAGCACCTTCGGGACGTCGAACACCCCAACGGCTCCGCCACCTCCCCGCAGCCTCTCGTCCGCCAACCGCACCAGCCCGTCGTCGGCGCCAGCCATGCCTTTCCGGCGGATCAGGCTTCGGGGTCGAGGGTCCGGAGGTCGTAGAGGTAGGAGCGGTCGTCTTTGAAGCTGCGCCAGACGGTGGCCGGGGGTTCGGGTTCGTCAGCGTGGTTGTTGAGGGGATGGGCGGTGACGAGGCCGTCAGCGATCTCGCAATGCCAGCCGTCGGTCGGCGACCAGACACACCACACGTGCCCGTCCGTTCGGCGGTAGGCAGGGCGGCCGTTGTGCTCGCCGTCGCGTTCGAAGTGGTAGCGGAGCCCGTCCATGTGGCGGACGAAGGTGAAGGATGCGAGTGCCGTCATACTTTCGGCACTGTATGGGACGACGCTGCTGGCCGCGAAGCGGTTCTGGGCGTAACCAGAGGCAGGACGTATCTCACGGACGGAGCCAGAGCCGGACTGCGGCGACGGCCAACACCGCGTTCGGACTGCGTGCCCAGGGCACACCCAAGAAGATCGTCGCGCCTGAGGCCGTTTCCCTGCACACCGAGCGACCCGCCGGCAGCCCCCGCAACGTCTGGGCGGGAACCGTGCGCGAGATCACCGCCACCGGCAGCCGCCTGCGCGTCCTCATCGCCTCGGAGACCACCGCGGACACCGTCGCCGAGGTCACCCCGCAGGCCGCCGCCGAACTCGGCCTCGCCGCCGGCACACCGGTCTGGTGCAGCGTCAAGGCCACGGAGATCACCCTCGTCGCCCTGTGACGGCACCGGGCGGCCGTCAGTAGACGTCTCGTACGTACCGCTTGTCGGCGGCCAGGCGCCGGACGAAGGCGTCCGCCTCGTCGGAGCCCATGGCACCGTGAGTGCCGACGATCTCCTTGAGGGCTTGGTCGACGTCCTTGGCCATGCGTCCGGCATCGCCACAGACGTAGAAGCGTGCGCCGTCCTGCAGCCACTGCCACAGGCGGGCTCCGTTCTCGCGCATGCGGTCCTGGACGTAGACCTTGCTGCGCTGGTCCCGGGAGAACGCGAGGTCGAGCCTGTCGAGGTGGCCGGACGCCGTGAAGGCCTCCAAGTCGTGGCGGTGGTAGAAGTCGGTGGCCCGGCGCTGTTCGCCGAAGAAGAGCCAGTTCGGCCCGGTATGGCCACGGGCATGGCGGTCTTCGAGGAATCCGATGAACGGGGCCACGCCGGTTCCCGGGCCCACCATGATCATGGGAGTGGCGGGGTCGGTGGGCGGGTGGAAGTGGGGTGAGCGCTGTACGTAGACCTGGACGGGGCCGTCGTCCGCGCTGTCGGCGAGGTACGTGGAGCACACGCCGTTGCGGTCGCGCCCACGGTCGCTGGTGTAACGCACGACCGAGACCGTCAGGCGCACCTCACCGGGATGCGCGAGGGGGCTGGAGGAGATCGAGTACAGGCGGGGCTGAAGTCGCTTGAGGACGGCGGTCCACTCGGCGGCGGAAGCGCGCACGGGGAACATCGCGAGGACGTCGGCGGCCTGGCGGCCCCAACTCCACTGGCCGAGCGCGTCTTTGTTGTCCGGACGCAGCAGCCGCTTGAGGTCGTGGCTGCCGGTTCGGTCGCACACGAACCGGAGCAGGTCCGTGGTGATACGGGTGATGTCGAGACGGGTGCGCAGTGCCTCCCGGAGCGGGAGGGGAATGCCGTCGCCGAGGTCGAGGGGTTCGTCGGGGTCGAGGCCGGTGAGGGCGAGCCACTCGGTGACGAGAGCGTGGCCGTTGGCCGGCC
>NZ_JBFBGN010000246.1:0-4581 GCF_040684675.1 Streptomyces sp. NPDC089915
GCGTCGCTTCGCGATCGCCTTCGGCGACCCTTGACAGACCGTCCCGCCACGGAAAAACGAAGACTGCCGGGAACCCCCCAAAGGAACGGGACGGACGTTCCTTGGACATGCGGCGGGATCGGCGCCGAGTCGGGGAGGTCGGGACACGGCAGACCAGACATCGCCCCCCCCGCAATGGGCAATCGGCGCCACCCCACGCACCAGATCGCTACGCGCTTCTCTCATCTCAGCGTCCGACGGCCGTCCGTGGCCGCTACCCGCACGACATGCCAACTGGACCGTCATCCGTGACGCATGGAGGCGTCAGATCGCTACGCGCTCCTGTCATTTCGGCGTCCGGCGGCCGTATGGGGTTGCTGCTTCCCACACTCGTGCGGCTGGTCGTCGTAGGTTGGGCTGGCCGGACCAGGGACAGGAGGCGGCGGTGGGCGAGACGACGGTGGCCGAGGTGATGGCCGAGCTGGCCGGGCTGGAGGACGCGAAGACGCGGGCGGTGAACGAGCGGCACGGCGACGACCACGGCGTGAACCTCGGCAAGCTGCGCGCGATCGCGAAGCGCCTGAAGACGCAGCAGGACCTCGCATCTCGGCTCTGGGAAACGGAGGACTCGGCGGCGAGGCTGCTCTCCCTCCTCATCTGCCGGCCGAAGGCCTTCGGGCGCGACGAGCTGGACGGGATGCTGCGCGGGGCGCGGACGCCCAAGGTGCAGGACTGGCTCGTCAACTACGTCGTGAAGAAGAGCCCCCATGCCGAGGAGCTGAGGCTGGTCTGGTTCTCCGACCCGGACCCGGTGGTGGCGAGTGCGGGCTGGGCGCTGACCGTCGAGCGGGTGGCGAAGAAGCCGGACGGTCTCGACCTCCAGGGCCTCCTCGACGTCATCGAGGCGCGGATGAAGGACGCCCCGGAGCGCCTCCAGTGGGCGATGAACCACTGCCTTGCCCAGATCGGGATCGAGCACGCCGAGTACCGGGCGCGGGCCATCGACATCGGGGAGCGCCTGGGAGTCCTGAAGGACTACCCCACCTCCCCGGGCTGCACGTCCCCGTACGCGCCCGCCTGGATCGCCGAAATGCTCCGCCGGCGGTGAGTTCAGCAGGTCGAGTGGAACAACCCGCCGACCGCCTCGCCCGCACCCGCCAGCCGGTCGTAGCGGGCGACGGCCT
Organism: Streptomyces sp. NPDC089915; assembly: GCF_040684675.1. Taxonomy (NCBI): domain Bacteria; kingdom Bacillati; phylum Actinomycetota; class Actinomycetes; order Kitasatosporales; family Streptomycetaceae; genus Streptomyces; species Streptomyces sp. NPDC089915. Next base: position 1,164 of record NZ_JBFBGN010000246.1, read on the forward strand.
CCCGTGTCTCCTCGACGTGCACGGCAACGCCCGCCTCCCGCAGCAGGAGCAGCGTCTCGGACATGGTCTTCAACTTCCGGTCCATACCCCGGCTGAGCACGACGACCGTACAAGCACGCTCAAGCAACTGCCGCACGTCCCCGGGCTGGATCCCGGGCTCGTGCCGGGTCCCGTGCTCGTTCCAGTCCCAGGGCTTCCCACCCCCGGGATACAGCACGAAGTCCTTCCCCGGTGCGAGCCCTTCCACCTCCATCTCCCCCCAGGCGAGATGCGTGATGGCCGGCGATCTGTTCATCAGCCGTGCGCCTTCTCGATCGCCTCGAAGATGTCCGCGTCGGTCTCCTGCTGCCAGGCCGGAAGGTCCGGCCAGTCGGCGACGTAGCCCGGCTTCGGGGCCTCGAAGTGCCGGAACATCTGCGCGGTCCAGCAGACGGCGACGAAACGCCCCTTCTGCTCCCGCGAGAGCCGTCCGGTCTTCCCGCCACTGACCTCGACGAACTGCCGCACCTGCGCGTACACGGCCCCCGCGGCCTCCCGCTCCCACTGCGGGGTGTCCTCCCAAGGGGTCACGTAACCGGCCTTCGGCTCCCCGGGAAAATACCGCCGCACCCCGGCGATCCAGGCTTCCCGAAAAAGCCGCGCCCCGTCGCTCTCCGCCATGCCAACTCCTCACCCGAACTCGCCCAACGGACTTGGGAGCCTAGAGGAAACGACCGTCCCGACGGACACATCGGTAATCTGCTCTCATGATTCGGGCGGTCGTTCTGGACATCGGCGAGACCCTCACCCGCGACGACCGTTACTGGGCGTCCTGGGCCGACTGGCTGGGAGTGTCCCGGCACACCCTCTCGGCCCTGGTGGGCGCGGTGGTCGTGGCCGGCCGGGACAACGCGGACGCGGTCCGCCTCCTGCGGCCGGACATCGACATCGCCGCCGAGTACGCAGCCCGCGAAGCGGCGGGCCGGGGCGAGCGGCTCGACGAGACCGACCTCTACGAGGACGTCCGCCCGGCCCTGACCGCACTCCGCGCGGCCGGGGCGCGCGTCGTCATCGCGGGGAACCAGAGCACCCGAGCGGGCGACCTCCTGCGCTCACTGGACCTCCCCGCCGACCTGATCGTCACCTCGGCCGAATGGGGCACGGCCAAGCCGGCCCCCGCGTTCTTCGCACGCGTACTGGAGGCATCGGGCCACCCCGCCGCAGAAACCCTCTACGTGGGCGACCACCCGGCCAACGACATCCACCCGGCCCGAGCCGCAGGCCTCCGCACCGCCCACATCCGACGAGGCCCGTGGGGCCACTGGTGGGCCGACGACCCCACCGTCCGGGCCGCTGCGGACTGGTCGATCGACTCCCTGGCCGAGCTGGCGGACATCGTCAAAGAGTAGGTGTCGCGGGCGCGCTGAGCGCTACGGTGCGGCCATGGCCGACCACATCGGGCAGCGCATCGCCGCACGGCGGCGGGCCCGGAGGATGACTCAAGCCGACCTCGCCCGCGAGGCCCACGTCTCCCTATCGATGATCAAGGGTTGCGAGCGAGGCGTCCGGACACCGGGCCCGTCCACGCTGGAGGCCATCGCCGCAGCACTGTCAGTGGATGCCTCCCTCCTCGACCTGGCATACATCGGTACCGCCCATCGCATTCGTGCCGCTCTGCCTGCACTCTCCGCTTCCATCGCCGCATACGAGTTACCGCTGGATCCTCCACAGCGCCCGCTGCCCCAGCTTCAGGCCGACATCCGCGACGCGGTCGCCTGGCGACTCGCTGCCCAGTACGGCCGGATCGCCGCCAAGGCGCCCGAGCTCGTCGCGGATGCCCTCGCACACCTGCACGCGGCAACCGGAACGAGCAAGGCGGACGCTGCACGTCTCGTCGTTGCGGTGGCACGGGCCGCCGACGCCGTGGCCTACAAGTCCGGAGCACACGACCTTTCGGCCCGACTGATCGACGTCATGAGATGGGCAGCCGTACACACGGGCGACCCTGACACGTGTGCCACCGTCGCTTATGTACGTGCTGAGACCTTCCTGGCAGCCCAAGCCCACCGAGCCGGTCAGCTCGTCTTGGAACGGGCACTCGACACGATGCCCGCACCCATCGGTAAGCGGTCGACCGCCACGCGCGGCGCCCTGCACATGCGCACAGCAGTGGTCGCCGCACGCGCGGGCGATGCCAATGCCGCCTACGGCCACCTACGAGAGGCCCGGACCCTTGCGGAGACCCTCCCGGAAGGCATCTACCTGGGCACGGCCTTCGGCCCGGCCAGCGTTTCCATTCACGAAGTGGCCCTTTCTGTCAGCCTCGGACGGGACCACATCGGCCGTGCGCTCGAAATCGCACGCCACTGGACACCAGGCGATGACATCCCGGCCGAGCGCCGATCCGGATTCTGGATCGAGGTGGCACGAGCGCAACTATGGTCAGGAAGCCCCGACGATGCGTTCGAATCCCTTAAAGCGGCCCGCAAGCACGCTCCTCAGCACGTTCGTGAGCACCCATGGGCCCGAGAAGACGTCGAAAAGATCCGCCGTCTCAAGCGATCCGATGCCGAGTCGCTGACCTCGTACGCCGAGTGGATAGGGGTGGTCTGAGGGTCCTTCGCAAGGGATACAGTCCGTATCCCTTGCGAGGGTCGAGGTACCCCATCGTTTCTCTCTGTCCACATCAGATAGGCAGATGAGAGGTGCCATGACCACTGACCGGATCGCCGGACCACGTCAATCGTGGCAGGTTGCCCCATGCCCGTGCCTTCAGCACCCCTCCGTGCTGAAAAGCGGGACTGAGCCCAGCCAGGAACTCGTGGACCGTGCCCTTGCCGGTTGGCAACGCTTCCTCGAAACGTTCGAGGGGGGCACTCGATGAGCGACCAGTACGAGTACGTCCCACATCGTCTTCTCCACCGTCGCGTCCGCGATATCGCTTCTGGTGTCGAGGGTGTGCTGATGGCCGTGATCAACGAAAACGTCTCGGACTCGGCGACCTACGAGCGCTGGATGGAACTCGCCTACATCCGAGCTGCCTCCGGCCGGGAGTTCACCACAGCCGTGGGGAACGTCGAGCCTGCGTACGAGCAACCCACGACGGCCGTCGGCCGCCGAAGCATGGGCAGCGCGTAGCGATCTGACGCGCCCGGCGGCGCCTGATGGGCTCCTGTTCGGCATTTCCTGCGGGTAGCGGCCTCAGACGGCCGCCGGACGCCGAAATTCGAGGAGCGCGTAGCGATCTGTCGCGAGCGGCGGCCCGGCCCCGTCTGGGGCTGAGGGGGCCCGGATGCCCGGTCTGCCGGCCCCCGGTCTGCCCGGCTGGTCGCTGATGCCGCCGAATGTCCAAGGAACGTCCGTCCCGTTCCTTTGGGGGGTTCCCGGCAGTCTTCGGCTTTTCGTGGCGGGACGGGCTGTCAAGAGTGGAGCGCAGCGA
>NZ_JBFBGN010000247.1:0-4545 GCF_040684675.1 Streptomyces sp. NPDC089915
TTCCCTCCACGACCCTCTTCCGATCTGCCACCCTGCCCGAATCCGCGGGCCCGCGGATTCGGGCAGGGTGGCCGGATACGGGCCGTGCGGGGCGGCGGGGCGGGCGTCCGGTTCGGGTGCGGGTCGCTTTGCGTACGGTTCCGGCCAAACATCTGGATTCCACATGGAGTGATGCCGGAATGTCGAAAACCGTGCCCTGCGCCCGGATCGCCCCCGGCGCTACGGTTGCGAGGCTTGTCCGTCACACGGATCCGGCCATCCCAAGTCGTCCCACACCACGGGGAGTTCTCATGGCAGATTTCGACGCGGCCACCTTGTTCGAGGCCCACGACCTGGACCTCGGCGAGATCACCGTCACCTCGATGCGCGACACCGCCGACGTTTCGGCCTACGCGAAGAGCTGTTCCACCGCGACCTGCGGCATCCCCACCGCCTGCGCCTGTCACTGCAGCGTCCAGCAGCCGCAGGCGGTCTCCGGCGTCATCTGAGCCAGGCCCGCCGCCGCCCGTTCCGGCGTCCCCGCGGGGGTGCCGGGGCGGGCGGTGCGTTTCCAGCCCCGACCAGGCCGAGCCGGAAGGACCCCGGGACACCATGACGGCCCCCGACCCCGTGATCCGCACCGCCCCGTACGCGCTGGTGCGCGCGACGACGCTCAGTCACCCCGCACAGTCCCCGGACGCGGCCCGCTTCCGCGCGGGACTGGAGCGGCTGACCCGGCTGGAGGAGGCCCTCGCCGGCCTCGCGCCGGGGCTGGCCGACGCGCTGTACGCGAGCCGGGGCGGCCATCCCGACTCCTTCCACCGGAGCGTGGTGCTCCCCCTGCGCCGGGCCCTGCACAACGGGCGGGAACCCCGGCCCGCGCTCCTCGGCGCGCTCGGCGACCTTCCCGAGCGGGTACCGGCGTTGCGGGAGTGGCTGGAGCTGCGGGGCCGGCTCGACTCCGCGCGGGAGGCGGTCGCCGCTGCGGCCCCCGGCGCGCTGGCGGCCGAGCGCGGGGCCTTCGCCGCCTGGTGCCGGGAGCCGGCCCTCGCCCTGGCCGCCTCCGCGACCAGCGCCGGGCTGCTGGCCGCCGTCGAGCGGGCGGGGGCCGGGGCCACGGGGCGGCGGGCCCGCAAGGAGGAGCCGCGGGTCCTGCGGCACGCCGTACGCGCCGCCACCCGTTCAAGTCCCGTGTCCTGGTCGACCGCCGTCGGCTGGGGCCCGCTCCCGGAGCGGCCCCGGGGCACCGGCTCCGAGTGGGGGGAGGGCGACCCGCTGGCCGCGGCCGCGGGCTCCGTGCGGGTGAGCCGGAGCCTGGTCGCCGCGCTGTGCGAGGCGCTGCTCGCCGATCCCGCGAGGCGGGCCCGGCTGCCGCACCGGATGACGAGCGCACCCCGTACGGACGCCGCGGGGCGCGCCGTCTTCGCCCGCCGGCGGGGCCTGTCCGGCGTCTGGCGCTTCCTCGCCGTCACCGAGGACGAGGTGGACGTCGCGTCGAGCGGCGCCCTGGAACGGGTGGCCGAGCTGTGCCGGACGCCCATGACACCCGGGGAGCTCGCGGCCGCGCTGGCCGCGCCCCGGGACCGGGCGGCGGCGCTCGCGTACCTGGAACGGCTGGCGGACGCCGGGCTGCTGGTGCCCGTACCCCCGGTCGGGCCGCAGGACGCCGACCCGGCGGGCCGGCTCGCCGCGTGGCTGCGCGCGGGCGGGGACAGTGCCCTGGCCGCCGCGCTGGAGGAGATCGCCGGCATGACGGCGAGGTTCGGGTCCGCCGACGCGCGGGAGCGTGCCGTACTGCTCGGGCTGCTGCGCGCACGCTGGACGGCCCTGCTCGACGCGGCCGGACGGCCGCTGCCCCCGGACGGGGCGGCGCCCGCCCCGCTGACGGAGGACGTGGTGGCGCGGCGCCCCGTGGCCGCCCGGAACCTGCTGACCGCCGAGGACCACGAGGCGCTGCGCGAGGTCGCCGCCCTCGCCGAGCTCTACGACCTGGGGCACCTGGTACGCCGGTACGTGCGCGACCGCTTCGTCGCCCGGTACGGGCCCGGCGGGGTCTGCCACCCGGTCTGGGACTTCGGCAAGGAGACCGTCGCGGCCTGGGAGGACGCCGTACGCGACGCGTTCCCGGCGCCGGGCGGGGACGGCCCGGCCGCTCCGCCGAGCCGCGCGGCCGAACTCCTGCGCCTGCGCGCCTCGTTCGAGGCCGAGGCCGAGGCCGAGACCGCGCGGTGCGGGTCCCCGGGGGACCCGGACGCCGAGGTGGTCCTCCCGGCCGGGCTCGTCCGCTCCTTCGCCGCCGGGCTGCCCGGGTGGGCCTCCGAGCGGCCGCTGTCGTACGCGCACCTCCTCCAACGGGACGTCCCGCGCGGCCTGTTGGTCCTCAACCACGTGTACGCCGGCTGGGGCCGGACCGCGAGCCGCTTCCTGTCGGCGCTCGACCCGGGCGCCGCCGGGGCGGTGGGCCGGGAGGTGGCGCGCGGCGCCGGACCGGGCACGCGGGCGGTGCAGTTCCGCCCGGTGCAGGGCTTCAACGCCAACCTCCAGCCCCGGTTCCTGTCCGAGGAGATCGTCTCGGAGGAGTTCGGCCCGCCCGGCGGGCCGGGCGTACTGGACGACTCGGACGTCGAGCTCTTCCACGACGAGGCCGCCGACCAGGTGCGCCTGCGCCTGCGGGACACCGGCGAGCCGCTCGACGTGTTCTACCCGGGCCTGCTGGTCTCCGGCCTGCTCCCCGCCCGCTGCGCGCCGCTGGCCAACGACCATCCGGAGGGGGTCGTCGACTTCGCCCCGCTCGCGCCCCGGACGGTGACCGCGGTACCCGGCGGCCCGATGGTGCGCACCCCGCGCCTGCGGTACCGGCACATCGTGCTGCGGCGCCGGCGCTGGGAGCTCGCCCCGGGCACGGTGGCGGCCCTGCGCGCCGCACTGGCCGCCGAAGCGGCCGACGGCGCGGTCCCCTTCGGGGCGGCCGCGCGCTGGCGCGCCCTGCTGGGCGTCCCCGACCAGCTGTTCCTGCACCCGCCGCCCGGGGCGGGCGCGGCTCCGACGGCGGAGCGTTCCGGACAGGCCCCGCCCAAGCCGCAGTTCGCCGACCTCGGCAACCCGCTGCACCTGCGCTGCCTCGACAAGTGGCTGGCCCGCCACCCGGACGGGCTGGTGCTGGAGGAGGCGCTGCCCGCGCCCGGCGGCCGGGAACGGCCGACGCGCGCCGTGGAGATCGTCGTGGAGACCTACCGCGCGGGGAGCGCCTCATGACCGCCGTACCCCCGCCCCCGTCGGGCGCGACGGCCGCGGGCCCGGAGCCCGACGCCCTGGCGTCCCTGGACCGGTGGCGGCTGCGCCCCGGGGTCACCGCGAGCGCCCTCGACGGCGGTCTGCACCTGCGGGGATGGAACGGCAGCGTCACGCTGGAGGGCAGCCCGGCGCTCCCCGCGCTCTGGCAGGTGCTGGAGGAGGCCCTGCGGACGGACGGCGCGGCCGCGCTCTGCGCCCGCGCTGGCCTCGGCACACCGGTACGGGCCGCGCTGTGCACGCTCATCGGGCAGCTCCACGCGCACGGCATGCTGGTCGGGCGACCCGCACCGACCGGGGGCACGGCGCCGGACGACTGGCTGCTGACGGTCGCCGACCGTCCGGCCGAGGCCGCGGCGGCCCTCGCGGGCTCCCGGCTGGAGGTCCGGGCCGCCGATCCGCAGGACGCCCTGGCCTCGGCGGCCGTACGGGCGCTGGCCCGCGCCGGGATCACCGCCGTCCGGGCGGCCGACGCCCCGGCGGGCCGGCCCGGACGGATCCTGCTCCACGGCTCCCGCGCCGACGGCACCGAGTGCGCGGTCGGCGCGGCGGTCCACCCCGACGGGGCCTTCGTCACCCCGGTCGGCGGGCTCACCCGGGCCGGCTCGGACACGGCCGCCCTGGCGGAACGCCTCGGCCTCGACGAACCCCCCGCACGCTCGGCGGCCCCGTCCCCGGCGCTGACGGCCCTGGTGGCGGGCGCGGCCGTACAGCGCCTGCTGTGCTCCCTGGCCGGCCTGCCGGATCCCGGCGCCGAGGAGGGCGCGGGCGAGGGGGCCGGCGGAGCCGACCCGGCCGGTGCGACCGGCCGGGTCGGCCCGCGGTCCGGGTTTCCGCTCGTGCTGGTCGCCGGGGAGCGTCCGCCGCGGTCCGCCTATCACCCCTGGCCCGCCCGCTCCCCCGAGGCCGCGCCGCCGCCCGGGACGCTCGCCGAGGCCCTGGAGGGGCTGGCGGCGCTGACCGACGAGCGGCTCGGGGTGCTGGCCGCGCCCGCCACGGGCGCCCTGCCCCAGCTGCCGGTCGCGCTCGCCGGGTGCGAGGCGCCGGGCGGTGGAGTGCTGACGGCGGGCGCCGCCCGGGCCGATCTGGCGCGGCTGGACGCCCTGTGCCGGGCGGTGGAGCTGCGGTGCGGGGCGGGGCGGGCCGTCGCGGGGGCGGGGCCCGGGCACGCCCTCGGGCGGGCGCTGCGCCGCGCCGCGATTAGAGATCTGAAGAGCACACATCTGAACTCAAGTCACCGCACAGCTAATCTGGGATGGCGTCGTGGGATGGTAA
>NZ_JBFBGN010000248.1:0-4417 GCF_040684675.1 Streptomyces sp. NPDC089915
CGCGGCGGTGGGGCGCCAGTAGCCGAGGCCGTGCACGCGCTGCCGGGGCAGGCCGAGGTCCTTGCGGAGGTAGTGGGTGAGGGTGCGGGTGGTCGCCGTGTCGCAGGCCAGCCAGACGTACGCCGTCTCGGGGTCGGGTGCGAGGGCCGGCAGTTCCGCCCGGATCCGCTCGACGAGTCCGGCGCCGTCGCCGTCGCGCGGGACGCGGCGGACGTCGTGGCGGTCCGGGTCGGTGCGGAACGGCAGTTCGGCGTCGGCTTCGTGCCGGGTCTCGAACCAGATGGTCGCCGGGGTCCGCGGGTAGGCGTCCAGGAGGGAGTTGACGGCGGGCAGCGAGGCCGGGTCGCCGATCACGAGGAGCCGCTCGGGTGCGGGGGCGGGGGCGGTGAAGCCGGTGCCCTGGACGGTGGCCTCGATGGTGTCGCCCGGGGCCGCGGCGCGGGCCCAGTCGCTGGCGATGCCTTCGTGGAGGGCGAATTCCACGGCGAAGGTGCCGGATTCCGGGTCCGGGTCGACGAGGGTGTAGGCGCGCTGATGCGGTTTGCCGTGGTCGGCGAACCAGAGGCGGACCCACATCGTCGGGTGCAGGGAGTCGCCGGCCGCGGCGAGGAGGCCGCCGTCCGTGAAGTGGACGCGGCGGTAGTGCGCGGTGACCTGTTCGGCGTCCGTGACGGTGAACGTGAAGTCCTTGCCGCGCAGCAGCTTGAGGACGACGCCTTCCCAACCCCTGGTGACCGCCATGTTCCTGACCCCTCCCCGGACCGTTATATTTAGGCCAGCCTAACCTAACTTCTACGGGAGCGGTGCACGTCTGCGCGCCTTCCGGCCGCCGCTCCGTGCCGCCCGCCCGCCTTTCTTCCGCCTTTCGCCGGCCCTTCACCGGCCGGCCCCTGCCACCGAACGGAACAAGCCACTCATGAGACCCGCCTCCGCGACCGCGACCCCCGACACGTACGCCGAGACCGTCGAGGGGTTCGGGACCGTACGGTTCACGCCCGTCGACCCGGCCGCCGACTCAGCCGTCCTGCACTCCTGGGTCGTCGAGGAACGCGCCGTGTTCTGGGGGATGAACGGCGCGAGCCGGGAACTGGTCCGGGAGATATACGAGGACGTGGACCGGCGCGACACGCACCACGCCTTCATGGTCCGGCTGGAGGGGGAGCCGGTGGCCCTCTTCCAGACGTACGAGCCCGCCGAGGACCGGGTCGGCGAGTGCTACGAGGTCCGCGAGGGCGACATCGGGGTGCACCTCATGCTGGCGCCCGCCGCCGGACGCCCCCGGCCCGGCTTCAGCCGCACGCTGGTCGGGTCGCTGATCCGCTTCCTCTTCCGGGACCCGGCCACGCTGCGCGCCGTCGCCGAACCCGACGCCCGCAACGACAAGGCCCTCGCCCTGCTGGGCCGGATCGGCTTCGTCCGCCAGGGCGGGATCACCCTCCCCGAGGTCGACCTGCCGGAGGTCCACCTGCCCGAGAAGCGGGCCGTCCTCGCCTTCCTCGACCGGCCGGAGCCCCTGCCGGCGCCGGTGGCCGCGGGGGTCCCGCGGCAGCAGCCGGCTTCCTGACCCTTCGCCGCAAGGGCCCCGCCGGCGGGCGGCCGGGGGTCAGACGACCAGGACCCGGCGTCCGCGGGTGTGGCCGGCGCGGCTGTCGGCGTGCGCCGCCGCCGCCTCGCCGAGCGGGTACGACTTCTCGACCGGGATGTGGAGCATGCCCCGGGAGATGAGTTCGACGGCCTCGGCGAGCGCGTCGGGCACGCTCCCGGCCACGCCGGAGAACCGGACACCCAGCCGCGGCGCGTCGAGGTCGGCGATGGAGACGACCTTGCCCGGGTCCCCCGTCAGCTCGACGAGTTCGCGGATCACGCCCGAGCCGGCGAGGTCGAGGGCCGCGTCGATCCGGCCCAGGTGGCGCACCCGCTCGACCCAGCCCTCGTGGTAGGTCGCGGCGAGGGCGCCCAGGCCGCGCAGGTAGTCCTGGTTCGCACTGCCGGCCGTGCCGATCACCGCGATGCCGCGCGCGCGGGCGATCTGCAGCACCGCCGACCCGACGCCGCCGGAGGCGCCGCTGACCAGCAGCGTCTGCCCGGCTCGGACACCGACCTCGCGGATGACGCGCAACGCGGTCTCCACCACCGACGGATATCCGGCCGCCTCCTCGAAGTCCACTCCCCCGGGCATCCGGGCCCAGGCCGACAGCACGGCGAACTCGGCGTACGTGTCGGCGCCTTCACCGAACACGCGGTCGCCGACCGAGACTCCTTCGACGCCCTCGCCGACCTCGTCCACCACCCCGGCGGCGTCCAGGCCCACCCCGGCGGGCAGGCGGACCGGATGGGCTCCCAGGACCTGGCCCTCCCGGATCCTCCAGTCGACGGGGTTGACGCCCGCGGCGCGCACGGCGATGCGTATGCGGCCGGGGCCCGCGTGGGGCTCCTCCGCTTCCACCAGTCGCAGGACCTCGGGACCGCCGAACTCGGCGAAGCTGATTTTCCTCATGGGACGAACATAGGACTAACCGTTAGGGTTTCACAACGGTTGTTGTTTCCTACCTGATAGCGTCGGCGCATGACCGAGCCGTCCGGACGCCGCGAGCGCAAGAAGGCCGCGACACGCCAGAAGATCGCCGACACCGCCCTGCGCCTGTTCCTGGAGAGCGGGTACGACGCGGTGGGCATCCGTGACGTGGCGGCCGAGGCCGATGTGGCCGTCACCACCGTCTTCGCCCACTTCGCCTCGAAGGAGGCCCTGGTCTTCGAGCGCGACCGGGATTTCGAGCAGCGCCTCACCCGGGCGGTGACCGACCGGCCTCCGCACGAACCGCTCATCCCTGCGCTGCAGGGCGAAGTCCAGGCCCTGGTACGGCACTGCACGGCGGAGGGGAGTGCTCCCGTCCGGCGCATGATCGAGGGATCACCCGCCCTGCGGGCGTACGAGGAGTCGATGGGCCTGCGTCACGCGCAGGCGCTGGCGGCGGCGCTGGCTGCGGACCCCCGCCTGTCCCGGAGCAAGACGGCCTGCCTGGCGACGGCCCGGTTCGCCGTCGACGCCTACGCGCTGGCCTGCCGGTCGGACGATCCCGAAGCCGCCGTGGACGAGGTCTTCCGGATGATCCGGGCGGCCTGGGACGTCACCGCGCCTTGAGCCGGGGCGGCGTGTTCCGTCGGGTCAGGCGCTCGTCCGTTCCAGGTATGAGAGCGCGTCGGCCGGCTCGTCGGCGATGAACACCAGCTCGGCCAGGGGGATCGGGAGGAAGCCCTCGGCCTCCATGCGGCGCAGCTGCTCGCGCAGGCCCTCGTAGAAGCCGGCCGTGTTCAGCAGGACGACCGGCTTCGTGGTCCTGCCGTGCTTCCTCAGTTCCAGGATCTCGGTCGCCTCGTCGAGCGTTCCCATGCCGCCCACCATGACCACGAACGCGTCGGCCCGCTCCATGAGGGTCGCCTTGCGCTCGGCCAGGCTGTGGGTGAAGACCATCTCGTCGGGGGCGGTGACCGGGCGCGCCTTGGCCGCCAGGAAGTCGACCGAGACCCCCGAGAGCCGTCCGCCCGCGCCGCTGACTCCGTCCGCGACGACCTTCATCAGACCGGTGTCGGAGCCGCCCCAGACGAGGGTGTGGCCGGCCTTGCCGAGGAGCTCGGCGAACCGGCGGGCGGGCTCGGTGTAGCGCACGTCGAGGTCGGCGGCGGAGAGGAAGACGCAAACGTTCACGAGACCACGGTAGTGGTACCGCCCGCTCCGGTTCTCTCAGGGGGTCTGCGTTCCGGCGGCCAGTCTGGGGGCCAGGTCTTGGGCGAACCGGGCGCCGCTCAAGCACGAGGCGCCGCCGATGCTGGGGTCGAAGTGGAGGACGGCGGCGTATCCGCCGGGTGTCCGCCAGTCGACCTCGCACCGGTCCTCCTCCTGGTCCACGTAGGCCTCGGCGGAGGTGAGCTTGTCCAGGTCCAGCTCGGCCGAGTTTTTCGGTGCCTTGCGGTCCGTGATCACGTGGAACGGGGCGGTGGAGTAGGCCAGCGTCAGCGTCGAGGCGTTGTCCACCGTCGCGGCCCCGACCTTCCAGGTACAGGTCTTCACGCGTTCGGAGCCGCTGGTGAAGCCGCCGGCCTGCCCGACGCTGGTGAGCTGGTGGTCCTGGATGAGGGTGTAGTTCGTGACGTCGCACGGGTCCCCGCTCCAGGCGGCGGCCTTCGCGGTCGCCCGCGCCCCGGACGCGCCCGTGCCTCCCGTTCCGCCTGCGCCGCCTGCGCCGCCTCCGGTGCCGAAGGGGTGCAGGAACGCGACGGCGGCCCAGGCGGCGCCGCCGACGGCCAGGGTCGCGGCCGCCGCCCCCGCCCGGCGGCGCCACCACACCGGCCCGGGCTCCGGACGGGAGCGCTGGCCGTCGTCCGGGCCGGAGCCCGGCCCGGTGCCGGGCGGTTCGGG
>NZ_JBFBGN010000249.1:0-4396 GCF_040684675.1 Streptomyces sp. NPDC089915
GTTTCCCTCCCGCACGGGAGGCGCGCACCCGGTGCCGCGGCCCATGATCGGTCCTGTCCGGAGGAACCGGACGGATCGACTAATCACGGAGGGACCCCGGGATGGGAATACAGGGAACGGCGGCGGCCACGCGGCCGGCGGCAGGGCGCAACACTCCGGCGACGGCGGCCGTCGTGCTGGGCGCGCTCGGGCTGTTCACCTCGTTCGCGGTCGTCGGCGGCGTCCTCGGGCTCGCCGGGCTGTGCACGGGGGCCTTCGGCCTGCGGGGGGCCGGGCGCCGTGACGGCGGCGTCGCCGTCGGCCGGGCCCGGGCGGTCATCGGGCTGGTGCTGTCACTCGCCGCGGTCGCCGTTTCCGTCCTGGCCGCGGTTCTGCTCGTCTGGTACGCGAACCGGACGCAGGAGTGCTACCGGCCCGAGGACCTCCACCAGTACGTCGAATGCGTCCGCCGGAACCTCGGGTCCCGATAGGCCCGGACGGCGATGCCGGAGCCCCGCACAGGCCGGCCGCGGGTTCACGCTTCCGCCCGGGCGGCTTCCTGCAACGCCTCAAGGACGGCGGCGAGTTCACCCTCGGCGGGGGCGGCGGGGAACTGGTGGACCTCGACGCCGCCGCTCTCGTGGACCAGCAGGCGCCAGGGACCGGTCGCGGCCCGGATGGCGGCCGACGGCGGGAAGGGGCGGGCCCGGACGTCGTGCCAGAGGCTGTTGACGGGGTAGCGGACCCTGTCCTGGGAGGCCTGGCCGAACTGCGCCTGCGTCCACAGGAAGCGGGCGGTGGCGGCCTCGCGGGTGCGGAAGCGGTGGACGGCGTGGAGGTCGAACCGTGTCGGGTCGCTCTTGCTCTGGTGCTCCTGCACCACCCACCACACCACCGTGCGCCGCCCTCCTCGTCCAGCACTCGACCGTCCTGCGGCATTCTCCCCGGAGGGGCCCGCCCCTGCCACCCGTTCGCAGCAGCCGGGCACACCATGACGTGATCTCACCCGCGTCGGCGCGGAGGCGGCACATCGCGGCGGACGCCTGACCGGACGAGTGATCACGGAGGGACCTCCGGGGCGTCATCCTCCGGTGGTCACAGCCCGTCGGGAATGCTGGACCGGTGGCGCTCTGGATGCTCAACCATCTCAGTACCCTCACTCTCACCCTCCTCGTGGTGGGCGGGATCGTCGCGCTCTCGCTGCTCGGCAGCGTCCTGGTCCGCCGCAGGTACCCCGTACTCGCCGAGGGCGAGCACAACGACATGGTCGGCGTCGTCCTCGGGGTCTTCGGAGCCATCTACGGCATCATCCTGGCCTTCGTCGTGGTCACCCTGTGGACCCAGCTGGAGACCGCGCAGGCCGTGGTGTCCGCCGAGGCCACGGACCTCGCGGTGATCGTGCGCGACGCCGAGGCCTTCCCCCAGGAGGCCCAGAACAAGATCGACCGGTCCGTCGCCGACTACGTCCGCGCCGTCGTGGACCAGTCGTGGCCACGGATGCGGCAGGGTCGCGGCGATTTCGACGCGACCGAACCCCAGATGCGCGCCATGTTCGACGCCCTCCAGGCCTACAACCCCCAAAGCGCACGCCAAGAGGCCTTCTACGACGAGATGGTCAGCCGCCTCAACGACGTCTCCGCACAGCGCCGAGCCCGGATCGCCACCGCGTCCACCCAGCTCCCCGTCCTCCTCCAGGCCCTCGCCTACGGCGGCGCGCTGGTCCTGATCCCCCTCACGTTCCTCTACGGCATCAGACGCGTGCGCATGCAACTGCTCTTCGTAGGAGCCGTGTCCGGACTGATCGGCTTCACCCTGCTCCTGATCATCGTCCTCGACCGGCCCTTCGCCGGTGACCTCTGCGTCAGCCCCGCCGCCTACACCCAGGGCGCACTCGAACGCTTCTGGTACGGATGACGTGTCAGGCCGCGGGGGCTTTCGAGGTGAGGGTGAAGGAGCCGAAGGTGCCCTTCGCCGCGAAGAACAGCCCGCCGTCGCCGGCGGCGGCCAATGCGTTCAGGCGCCTGCCTGACAGGGAACACCCCTCCACGTGCCGGCCGTCGGGCCCCAGCCGCCGGATGCCGCCGTTGACGTCCCCGACCAGGAGGCCGTCGGCGTACGGCAGCGGGTCGGCCACCATCCGCCGGTCCGCCTCGACCGCCCACGGCGACGTCCCGTCGGTGGGATCCACCGCGAGAAACCCTCCGCCGGACCGCATCATCCAGACCGACCCGTCGATGCACCCGACCGCCCGGAACGGCCCGTAGGTTCCGAGCCGGGCGGGCCGCTCCGCACCGGTCCCGAAGGTCATCAGCGACGCGGCCTCCCCGACCGCCACCACCCGGTCCGCGTCCACCGGGACGAACGCCTTCACGTCGGGTCCCGCGAGCGGGTCCGGCAGCCGCCACCGCGCCAGGTCGCTCCCGTCAGCCGGATCGAGGAGAACCGCCTCGCACCCGCTGCCGGTGAGCACCCCGCCGGCCCACGCCAGGGTCCGTACGGACGTCACCGGCGACGGTGTCGTCCACCGGACGCCCCCGTCGGCGAGGTCCAGGCCGCTCATCGGGGTGTAGCCGCGCCAACCGCCGATCACCACGGTGTCCGAACAGACCGCGAGGTTCCCCGTCCATCTCGGTGTCGGGGTGCTCCACAGCGACGCGCCCGTCCGCAGATCGATACAGGACAGGAGGTCCGGCGTCTGCGGCAACACCAGCACGCGGTCCCCCGCGAGGACGATCCCGCGCGGCCAGGTACCGAGCGGGACGTCCCAGCGCACCGCGCCGTCGGCACGCTCCAGGCAGACCAGCCGGGTGTGCCGCTCATGCAGGACGACACAGTCCGGCCCCAGGACGAATGCGGAAGAGCCGCCCCGCTGGTGCAGGTCACGCTCCCAGAGGACTGTGGCGATCATCAGGCCATCCCACCACTGGCGGCCCGCCCCCGACGAAGGTGCCCCCTGGCCCGGGACGGCCACCCGTGGCGGTCTCGCGCCGGCCTAGTAGCCGGTGACGTAGGTCCAGTCGCCGCTCTGGGAGTACGGGACGGAGACGTGGGTGCCCCAGCTGTAGTTGTTCTGGCAGTTGTAGCTGTTGTACGACTTGACCGTCAGGTCACCCCGCCACCACCAGCCGGAGATACGGGTGGTCCCGCCCGAGTTGATGTTGAAGCAGCCGAGGCTCTCCTCGCCGTTGTTGTTGTAGCCGTAGAGCTCGATCGAGTGCCGGTAGCCGGGCGTCGCGTGGTCCGTGAAGGAGATCTGCTGCCCGTTGGTGCCGGCGGAGGCCGTACCCGCGCCCACGAGGACTCCGGTGGTGGCCAGGGCGAGGCTGCCGGCGGCTGCGGCGGCGCGGGCCGCGATGTTCTTGGACATACGAGAATGTCCCCCGTTCGGTCGATGGCATCGTGCGTCCGGAGAACACGTTGGTCTCCGGACGTTTCATGATCAGGGTACTTGCTCGTATCGGTGGGGCAACTGCCTTTTATCAATGGACAATTGGGGTCAAGACCGAGCCCGTCGAAGGTGTGGCGGCCAGCGGCGGATATGGTGATCATGTCGGTGGGCGCGGCCGGCAAACGGGGGAGAACCAGTGGGCGAACAGCTCGACTTCAGAATGCTCGGCCCGCTCACGGTCACCGTGGGTGGGCGCGTGGTCGCGCTCGGAGGCGCCCGTCAACGCACGGTCCTCGGCCTTCTGCTGCTGAACGCCGGACGGATCGTGCCCGTCGACACCCTGGTGGACGTGGTCTGGCACGACGGCCCGCCCGCCACCGCCCGGACCCAGATCGCCATCGTCATCGCGGCCCTGCGCAAGGCGCTCAAGGCCGAGGGCGTGGACGAGGAGGTCATCGCCACCGCGCACCCCGGCTACGTCCTGCGCGTCGACGGGCACGCGCTCGACGGCCTCACCTTCACCGGCCTGGTCGCCGAGGCGGAGACCGCGACGCGCGAGCACAGGCCGGCCGACGCCGCCCGCGCCTACGGCGAGGCCCTCGGGCTGTGGCGCGGCCCCGCGCTCGCCGGGGTCACCGGGCAGGCCGTCGAGGCCGAGGCCGCCCGGTGGGACGAGGTCCGGGTCAACGTCCACGAGGCGCTGACCGACGTACGGCTCGAACTCGGCCAGCACCAACTGCTGCTGCCCCAGCTCGCGGCCGCGGTGCGCGAGCACCCGCTGCGCGAACGGGCCCGCCACCAGCTCATCCTCGCCCAGTACCGCTCCGGGCGCCGGGCCGAGGCGATGGAGAGCTTCCGGGAGGCCCGGCGCCGGTTCATCGACGAGCTCGGCATGGCTCCCGGGCCCGAACTGGTCGAGCTGCACGAGGCGATCCTGCGGGACGACCCGGCGCTCCTCCCGGCCGCCGTCCCACCGCGGGGCGGCGGCGCGGGACCCGCCCGGCAGGCGCCCCCGGCCGCACCCCCCGG
>NZ_JBFBGN010000250.1:0-4320 GCF_040684675.1 Streptomyces sp. NPDC089915
TACTGGCGCAGAGTACCTATTCCGGGCGTGCGCTATTCCCCCGCCCGAGGGCGCCGAAGGTCGTCATCCTCTGACCGTGCAGCGATATAGGTGGCCCAATCTCGCTTCACAAGACCAACCCAGTCGACGGCTGTGTTGATGTGGATGCCAAGCATCTCGCTCAGGATGGGTGCGGGTAGATCCGACGCCAATGCCATCAGCGCGGTGTTGCGCGAAGCACGAACGTCGATCCCATGCCGAAGCAGTCGCCCCGAGAGTTTTAGACCGCTGATGGGACGGCCGGCCAGTGCTCCTGGGAAGATCCAGTCAGTGTCTCTAGAGACACGCCCCACGAGGGAGCGCGAGGCTGACTCCTCCATCTGCTGATTGAGCAGTCGTGCGAGGGCTGGTGGCAGCACCACGGGATGCTTCCCCAACTGAATGCATTGGCCGCCCTCACCGACTTGGATGTCCTGATGCGTCAGCTGGGCGACGCGAGTTGCGGGCATGCCGTAGAGCAGAGTCAGGGCCCCCGCCGCCCGGACGTCCAGCGGCAGAACTGAGTCATGAACACATCGGTGGAGCAGGGACAGACGCTCGTCCTCATCCAGGAAGTTAGCGGGCTCCCCGTCCGGCCGCCACGGGACTCGAAGGTCTGTGATGAGGCGGCATCGACGAGCCCATCGCAGGAAGTCTCGTAGGTTGCTCCGCGTGCTAGCACCTGCGGCGAGCCACTGATCCAAGTCAGCCTGTCGAACTGTCGCCAGGCAGAGTTGCTGTCCTTCGATCCAATCCAGAAATGCATGAGCCAAGGAGACCTGTGCGCGGGCGTACCGGATGCTGGAAGTGCTGTTGCCCCTGGTGTGCGCCTGCTGCCGAACCCGCCGCAGTACGACCCATTGCGCGTAGGGGCGGAGGGTGCTCCGGTGCCCGGCCGCAACAGTGGTCAAGTAGTTCTGTAGCCACCGTTCCAATCTTGCAACGTGTTCGTCCCGCTCTGGGAGGACAGAGACATGGACGAGCAACTGGCGCAAGTGGACAGCTGCCTGACGGCCAGGGAATGTGTCGAGCAGTTCGTGTGTGATCGGGTACCCCGAGATGAGAAGATCCCGGAGCATGGTCGCACCACTGTTTTTCCTCCGCATCCAGAGCAAGACTGAGCGTGGTGTCTCCACTGCCGCAAGAGCGCTGACTAGAGGCCCAAGCGGTGTACCTGCGGCGGGGCCGAAGTGCTCGTGTAGCTGGTCCTTCAGCACGCACCGCGCACAATCGCCATTCCGATAGATGTCTCCTGCTTCGCCGCAGGTGGAACAGGGATAGACCAGGTCAACGCCGACGCAGGGGCCGCAGACCTTGCGCTGCTGTTCGTCGACGCCAATCAGGGGGCGTCGCTCGCCGCATGTGCCGCACTCGGCTGGATTCACACGAACGTAGCGATAGCAGCTGTCGCAGACAAGCCCCATGGGCCAGCGTGCTGTTGCCGGCCTCCGGCGGCCGCATCGGGCGCATGTCCTCTGCGGCCTGTCACGGCAGCTTCGACAGACTGGGGTATCGGACGCGACACGCACGCAAGGTCGCTCACGCCGACATAAAGAGCAAGCCATAACCGGTCCGGGGTCGCAGTTGCCGCAAAGGTCTGGCTGTCCATCTCGCGCACGGGTCTTGATACGACGAGTACGGCCACAGGAACCACATAGGCGCTGGGGATGAACGTAGCAACTGGCACACACAGGGCCAGTGGAAGTATTTGCTTTGACCGGCCGCGTGTCACCGCAGCGGACACATTGCCGTGCGGGCCGAGAATAGCAGTTTGCACAAAAAGGCTCTCCGTCCGAGCCACGGATGACCACTCGGCGCGCGTGCCCACAGACCGTGCACGCCTCATGCCGCGCGGGGTCGCTGCCGTAACAGTTCCGGCAGATCACACCCCCAGCATCTCGTGAGGTGACGGGTGCCGTCTTTCCGCAGCGGCTGCACGGGAGTGCGGTCGCACGCGCCTTACACATCTGACAGATCCGCGCTCCTTCGCTGTCGGTGAGGCGCAGCACGCGCCGCTTTCCACAGCCAGCGCAGAGCGGGACGACCACTTCCGCGCACCCCACGGACTCCAGTTCCGTCAGCAGCCGGAACATGGCTATAGGAAGCCTCACGTTGCCGCTGGTCAAGGCATCAGAGTGCCCCTCAATATGTTCCTGTAGCCAGTACAGGGCCTTCTCAGGTGCGACTCGATCCACGACTGCACGAAGCTCGGGCAACGACAATGAAGGCAACTGTGGGGCGAGAAGAGCGACAACCTGATCCAGGCGCTGATGGCGTTTCACGAGAAGTCAGGGCGTCGAATCGAGGCCCGCCGCGGTTGAGGAGGTGCGCTTGCGCCGTTCGACGGCCCAGTTCCGGTCTTGCGTACGGACTGCTCGACTTGGGTCACCTCGATCAGTTCCTGAACGCCACAGCCAAGGATGTCGCACAACGCAGCGAGCGTGTCCATGGACAATCGTTGCGGCGACTGAGTAACCAGGCGGTATACCTGCTCGCGAGATAGGTGCACGCCCCGCTCGGCCAGCAACGGCACCAGGTCACTCGTCTGGAACATGCCTTGCTTTGCCATGATCTGACGTAGGTGCCAGTGGTACCCCATCTTTTTGATCATTCCTGCGACTCCCAAAGAGATGCATACCGCTGTTGCAATGACTGCCGAACCAAGCGGTTACGGAACTCGTCGGAAACCCCGGTATAGATCGCGGTTGTAGAAGCATAGGAATGCCCGACTTGGTCTTGAACAAACTTTTCGGGATAACCGAACTCGACCAAGTGCGTTACATACGAGTGCCGCAGGGAATGCAAATCCAGCACCTCGGGAAGTCCAGCATCGTTCCGCGCCTGCTCGAAGGCTTCATTGATACCTCGCCAGGACAATCGACCTCGTCGTTCAGTCACCCAAAGCGCGGGATGGCTCCCCGGCGAAAATAGGGGGCGCGCTTCAGATACCCACTGCTGAAGCACGGGAACAATCCAGTCCATTTCAGGGACCGTTAGCACAGTCCGACGCTTAGGCTGCCCTCCACGCGATGACTTTCCATAGCGGACGAACAGTGCACCGTAGGCGCCATAATCGGCCACTTTCGGATTTCGTCGCAGGTCGACAACATCCAGCCCCCAGGCTTCCCGTCGACGGAGGCCGTAGGCGTAGACAGCCTTGAGTAACGTGGCGTCTCGCATGGCTGCCGCTGCCCCTTTCCGCCGGCGAGCTCGGATCTCCTCAACTCGGGCGTCTGCGGCATCCAGCAGCGATTGCACCTCGTCGTACGTCAGCGGCCGCCGGCCAGGGTGCCCCTCGTAATCCGAGGTATGTGCAACAGTGTTCCACTCGTGCAGGATTTGGATGGGCACGGAGTCGAATCGCTCTTGACACACTTCGGGCCAGGAGTACCGCGCGTCCGTGACGTACTGCATGAATAGCCGAAGTCCGTTCTGGTACCCCCTAGCCGTCGACACCATCACCGGCCGCGGACCGGACCTCAGGTGACTGATGAACTCTTCAGCCTCCTGGGCCTGCCATTCCCAGGGGTACTGTCCCGTGAAGTGAGCGAAGCGTCGTACGAGATCGATCCTCGCCTTGATCGTGTCCGCCTTGAGGAATCGAGCCCTCTGCTGGGTCGCCCATCCATCCAACATCGCCTCGAACATCGCCGGGGCGGGGTCAAGGTGCACCACGCCTTCGACAACCAGCAGACGTGCCGACCCTGCCAACTCAGCCATTTTGGTCACGTTGCATTCAACGCAACATCGTTGAATCGGTTACGGCGACGCGCCTGGCCAGCAGAAACGGAGCTGGCCGCCCCGGCTGTAGGCCCGGGGCGGCCAGGTGTCACTTCTTCTTGGTCTTGCCGGACTTCGTCTGCGCCAGGTCACTGCCGGCCACAGACTTCTGCGCCTTGGTCGACTTCGAACTGCTCAGCTGCTTGCTGGCCATCGAGGCAACCTTCTTGCTGGTCTCACGCTTGTTCGCCATGTTCATCACTCCCTCCCTAGTTGCTTTTGCATCGCAGACCAGGACGTGATGTCATGCAGGTTCCTACACCGCGCAGGACACACCGTTCCTGACTGCAACGACCGCCCGGCCCCCTACAAGGCTGGGCGTTCGTCATTCCAGTGGCTTGCGCCCCCGGAACGATCTTTTCTCGCGCCTTGGCGCGATGCGCGGTCTCCGAACGCAGTCGTGGTGTACCGACCGCAGAAGGGAGGGGCGCCGGCCCAGGGCCAACGCCCCTCCCTCACAGAGATCACGCTTCGGGTTCAGCTACGTCGGATGATGCATCCGACGCAATTCCGCCCAGTTTC
>NZ_JBFBGN010000251.1:0-4218 GCF_040684675.1 Streptomyces sp. NPDC089915
CTCTCCGCTTCGCTGCGGACTTCGGAAGGGACCCCGCCTCGCTACGCTCGGCGGAGGTGGGCTTCGCCTACCAGAGCAGGGCCTTCGGCCCAGTGACTCCTCCGCTCCGCTCCGGAGTAGGGGAGGAGAGATCGGGATCATGCCTTGCTGCGCTCGGCGGCAGGCGCCTCCGCAGACCAGAGCCGGTCCTTTGGCTCGGTGGGTCCTTTCTCCCTGTGCTCGTGGGTGTTCGGGTCCGCGGATTAGAGCGGGGCCTTCGGCACAGTGCCTGCCCTGTGGGTGGCCCTCGCCGGCCAGGGCTGAGCTACGGGCAAGGGGTGTTCTCTGTTTCGGGCTTGGTTGTGTGGGACCGGTTGGTTGCTGGTGAAGGCTGATTTGGGATCCTGTTTTGTGGGGGGATTCTGGTTGGTTTGTAGCTGATTTTGAGTGAGGTGCGTTCCGGTTCGTGCGTGGCTGAGGTTCTTGGGGCTTTCGTGAGTGTCTACTCGTACGGAGAGAGGTTAGGGGCTTTTGTGTCTCTGACTTGGTGGGGCCGGCGGGTGGAGCTTGAGGTTCTGGAGGGGGTGGTGTGGTGGTGGGTGGAGGGGTCTGGCTTGAGGCGTTGGGTTGGAGTGGTTGGGGTGTGGTGGAGGGTTGGTCGGGGTTTTGGGGGTGGTGTTAACGGCGTTAATGGTCGGTTGGGTGGGTGATTCAAAGTGATGTGGGGATAGAGATAGGAATCAGTCAGATTCTGCGTGGTTACGGACAGGGTGTCCGGTCCGTGACGGTGGGGTGGCTGGTGTGGTTCGGCGTCAGGAAGTGGGCTCCTGGTGGGGGTTCGCGACGGCGTTGAGTTCGCGCAGCGCGGCAGGAGACGGCCTATAGAGGGTACGGATATGCGTTGCCGCAGGTCAGAGGGGGTGTGGGGGGAAAGTTATGTCCCCTTAGGAGGGACATAACTGGGGCGATGTGTCGCTGGTGGGGGGACAGAACGGCTGCAAAACGTCAGTGGGGCTGACGGTTTTTGGGCTAAAACGTCAGCGGGGCTGACGTTTTTCGGGAGATGTGTCGTAGAACTGAGCCGGGGCGGGGTGGGGTTGGGTGAGGGTGGTCCCAGAGGGCCTGGCGGGGGGCTGTGGCCGAGATGTGTCCCCCCTGGGGGGACACAAGACACGCCGAACGTCAACGAGCGTGACATTAGTGTCACCCTTGTTGACATACTCTCTCTGCAGATCAACGAAGTGGAGAGCATCCTCGTGTCATCAGAAGCACAGCGCCGCCGGCAGAGTCCGTCGCGCGCGCCGCGTCCTGATCTGCCCGTTGATGACGCGATCTCGGCGTGGAGTCAGCCGCTGGCTCCGGTCAAGGACCTGGACAGTCTGGCGAAGCGGTACCCCAGCCGGAAGCTCACGCTGGACGGTGAGCGCAAGCCGCTGGAGTTCTACGGGACGCAGAGTCAGCCAAACGCGTTCTCGATGGACAGCCTGGAGTTCTTCCTGGTGATCGCCCAGTACTTCAGGGAAGCCTTGCCCCTGAGGCTCATCCTGCTGCTGATCGCGTGCCAGCGGGCGGGAGGGCGGATTCCACTTACGCAGGAAGAGATGGCTACGATCCTGGACGTCAGCCGGACAAAGACCTCGGAGGCGCTGCACACCGTCATGTCTCATGGGATCGTCTTCAAGGTGAGGCGGGGTGTGTACCAGTTCAACCCGCCCTACAGTTACCGGGTGGCCGAGTTCATCCCGGGAACCGAGACGGCGGGTGAGTTCGTGAAGGTGGAGCAGCACAGCACCATTTCGCAGATTCGCAGCGACACGAGTCTGCCGGACCTGGTGCGGTTCCCGTCGCTGGACCACATGCGGCAGGCAATCGAGGAACTGCGGGCCGAACGGTCCAAAGAGCGCGCTGCGCGCCGGCTGAGCCGGGCACAGCGCAAGGAAGAAGGGACAGCTCAGTGAGCACCTTGCGATTCGCTGCGGTCAACGCCGACGGGCTTCTCTCC
This sequence comes from Streptomyces sp. NPDC089915, assembly GCF_040684675.1. Lineage (NCBI taxonomy): Bacteria > Bacillati > Actinomycetota > Actinomycetes > Kitasatosporales > Streptomycetaceae > Streptomyces > Streptomyces sp. NPDC089915. Next base: position 1,982 of record NZ_JBFBGN010000251.1, read on the forward strand.
GACCTCGACCTCCCGCCTGCCGCGTACCGTGTGCTGCTGAAGCTGCGTTCGCTGAGCGAGCCCGGCGGGCGGATCCTGATCGACCAGGCCACGATCGGGGGGCTGCTGGAGCTGAGCAGGCCGAGCGTCAACGCGGCTCTGCGGAGCCTGGAGCTGGCGAAGCTCGTGCGGAAGGTCAGGAACGGGGTGTACCAGATCAACCCGATGCTGGCCGGGTACAACTCCTTCGAGGACGCCGTCGCGGCCGTGAACGAGATGGCTCCCGACGAGCGGCTGGACGCGCGCGGGTACGTCGCCAGCTACCACCAGGCGGTGGCGGAGTATCAGGACCAGCTCGCCGAGCAGCGGAAGAAGCGGGCGGCGCAGGCCGCCGCGAAGAAGGCCGCGGAGTCGAAGCGTCGGCGGACCTTGCACGCTGTCGGGTAAGTAGCTTGAGGGAGGGGCCTGGGAAGGCTCCTGATGGCCTCTCAAGGGCTTTTGAGGGCCCCGGGATATCCCGGGGCCCTCAAAGGGTTTCAGGGGCTTGTGGGGGCTCCTGTGGCTTCGGGGTGGGGGGTCTCGGGAGGGTCCTCAGAAGGCGAAGTCCACGTAGTCGATGTCGGTGAACTCGACCAGGAGGCCGCCGGCGCGGGCGCCGTTGTCCTTGAAGTAGATCTCCTGGAGTGCCTCGGCCGTGATGTGGCGCAGCTGGGTTTCGGTGGCGCCGGTGTCCTGGGCCGTGAAGAGGCGGCGGGCGTACTCCGGGGGGAGGTGCTGGGTGATGCGGCGCATGCGGCCGTCGTCGGTGGTGCCGGGGGCCGCCGTGAAGCCGAAGCGGGCGCGGGTCTCGATGACGAGGCCCGTGGTGCGGGCGGCCTGCTCGCGGGCGCGCTTGCGGACCAGGGGCTGCCAGCGGCGGCGTACCTCGGTTTCCAGGCGGGCGGCCAGGGCGGGCTTGGGCTGCTTGATCTTGTTCGCTACGTAGCGCTCGACCGTGCGTTGGGAGATACCGAGGAGGGTGGCTACGTTTTTGGTGGACTTGAGTTGTTTGACGAGGTAGCGCATCTGTGCGCCCGCGGACTTGGGGATGGGGCGGGTGAAGTGCAGTTCGTCGGCCTTGGTGAGGCCGTCTGAGATGTCGGGCATGGGTTACTCGCCGTCTGCTGCCGCGTCGTGGCCCTTGATGTGGCGGGCGGGGTTGAGGTGTTCGTCGAGGAGCTGGACGGCCCACAGGAGGGGCTGGGTGCCCTCGTGCTTGACCATGCCGGGGCTGACGCCCAGGCGGAAGCCGCCGGGGAGGGGCTTGCCCTCGGGGGTGCGGGGGAGGAAGTCGAGGGGCCCGGGGCCGTCGGAGAGGTAGACCGCGCAGTCGGAGAGGACCGCGATGGGGTACAGGCCGGCCCCCGTGGCGAGCTTCTGCATTTTGCGGTGCATGTTGACGCGGGCCGTGGAGATGACGGCGGCGCGGATGTCGGGGCGCCAGGTGGGACGTTCGAGGGCGGGCCAGGGCTCGCCGGGGCGGTAGCCGGCGCCCTGGGGGCGTTCGCGGAGCTTGCCGATGCCGCCCTTGACCGTGGATTTGATCGCGGAGAGGACGGAGGAGGGGAGGGGGTTGTGCTGTTTGTGGGTCTCCATGGCGGTGAGGAACTCGGGTTCCGTGAGGGTGGTCGTCACGCCCATGTCGGCCATCGTGGCGAGGTAGGCGTCGCGGAGGCGTGAGTACCAGGCGTCGAGGTAGGGGCCGTGCTCCGGGCGGATCCAGGCTTCGGTGGGGTGGACGTCGTGGCCGAGCTCCTGGGCGTAGGCCAGGGTCGGGGTCGCGTACCAGGCGGGACCGGTGGGGGGCCTGCCGTGCGGGGTGAACGGGCTGGGGAGGCGGGGGTCGAGGGAGAGGGAGGAGAGGTCCGCGAGCCAGCAGCCGGGGAGCTTCGGGTCGAAGCGGGGGACGGTGGTGTGGAGCGCGGGGCCGATGCCGACGGTGAGGCGGTTCGCGGCGGCGGCGAAGGCCATGTTCACGTCGATGCCGACGGCGTGGGTTCGGGCGCACTCGGCGTCGGTGAGGAGCTCCGGGTCGCGGATCCAGTCGTACGCCTCCTCGTCGAGCACCTCGTCCGGGGTGCGCTGGTGGGAGCGCGGGTAGAGGGAGGCGACCACCGGGTGCTCGACGCATCTCGACCTGCCCGGCCTTGTCCAGCTTCTGCACCTCGGGCTCACCGGCCATCGCCAGCGCCCGCTCGGGGCGGCCGAGGCCGCGCTCG
>NZ_JBFBGN010000252.1:0-4101 GCF_040684675.1 Streptomyces sp. NPDC089915
TCCGCGGAGCGCCTCGGCCGCGACTCCCGAGAGGAGGCCTCGAAGTGAATCCGGTCAACTACCTGTACCTGGCCGCCCTGCTGTTCACCATCGGCGCGGCCGGCGTCCTCATCCGGCGCAACGCCATCGTGCTGTTCATGTGCGTCGAGCTGATGCTCAACGCCTGCAACCTCGCGTTCGTGGCCTTCTCCCGGATGCACGGCAACCTCGACGGCCAGATCATCGCGTTCTTCACGATGGTCGTCGCCGCCGCGGAGGTCGTGGTGGGCCTCGCGATCATCGTGTCGCTGTTCCGTACCCGCCACTCGGCCTCGGTCGACGACGCCAGCCTGATGAAGCTGTAAGGGGCGTTCACAGTGGAGAATCTGATTGCGCTGCTGGTGGGCGCGCCCCTGCTCGGGGCGGCGGTGCTGCTGTGCGGCGGCCGGCGCCTCGACAAGGCCGGCCACTGGCTCGGGACCCTGCTCGCCGCGGTCTCCTTCGGCATCGGCGTGGTCCTCTTCGCCGGCATGCTGGGGCGCGGCGCCGAGGACCGCACCCTGCACCAGCACCTGTTCAGCTGGGTGCCGGTGGAGGGCTTCCAGGCGGACCTCGCCTTCCAGCTCGACCAGCTGTCGATGACCTTCGTCCTGCTGATCTCCGGGGTGGGCACGCTCATCCACGTGTACTCGATCGGGTACATGGAGCACGACGAGCGCCGCCGCCGCTTCTTCGGCTACCTCAACCTGTTCGTCGCGGCGATGCTGCTGCTCGTCCTCGCCGACAACTACCTGCTGCTGTACTTCGGCTGGGAGGGCGTCGGCCTGGCCTCGTACCTCCTGATCGGCTTCTGGCAGCACAAGCCCAGCGCGGCCACCGCCGCGAAGAAGGCCTTCCTGGTCAACCGGGTCGGCGACATGGGCCTGTCGATCGCCATCATGATCATGTTCACCACCTTCGGGACCTTCGCCTTCGGGCCGGTCCTCGCCAGCGTGGGCAAGACGTCGGAGGGCACGCTGACGGCGATCGGCCTGATGCTGCTGCTGGCCGCCTGCGGCAAGTCGGCCCAGGTGCCGCTGCAGTCCTGGCTCGGTGACGCGATGGAGGGCCCGACCCCGGTCTCGGCCCTGATCCACGCGGCCACCATGGTCACCGCCGGCGTGTACCTGATCGTCCGCTCGGGCGCGATCTTCAACGGGGCGCCCGACGCCCAGCTGGTGGTCACCGTCGTCGGCGCGGTCACGCTGCTCTTCGGTGCGATCGTCGGTTGCGCCAAGGACGACATCAAGAAGGCCCTCGCCGGGTCGACGATGTCGCAGATCGGCTACATGGTCCTCGCCGCCGGCCTCGGCCCCATCGGCTACGTCTTCGCGATCATGCACCTGGTGACGCACGGCTTCTTCAAGGCCGGCCTCTTCCTCGGCGCGGGTTCCGTCATGCACGGGATGAACGACGAGGTGGACATGCGCAAGTACGGCGGCCTGCGCACGTACATGCCGGTCACCTTCGTCACCTTCGGCCTCGGCTACCTCGCCATCATCGGCTTCCCGGGCCTGTCGGGCTTCTTCTCCAAGGACAAGATCATCGAGGCGGCCTTCGCGAAGGGCGGCACCGAGGGCTGGATCCTCGGCGGAGCGGCGCTCCTGGGCGCGGGCATCACCGCCTTCTACATGACCCGCGTCATGCTCCTCACCTTCTTCGGCGAGAAGCGCTGGCAGCCGGACGCGGAAGGCCACGCCCCGCACCCGCACGAGTCCCCGAAGTCCATGACCGTCCCGATGATCGTGCTGGCCTTCGGATCGGTCTTCGCGGGCGGCTTCTTCGGGATCGGCGACCGCTTCCTGAAGTGGCTGGAGCCGGTCACCGGGCACGAGCACGGCAACCCGCCCGTCGGAGCCCTGACGGTCACCCTGTCCACCATGGTGGTCCTCGTCATCGGAGTGGGCATCGCCTGGGTCATGTACGGGAAGAAGCCCGTCCCGGTCGTCGCCCCGCGCGGCTCGTTCCTCACCCGGGCGGCCCGCCGGGACCTGTTCCAGGACGACTTCAACCACGTCGTCCTCGTGCGCGGCGGGGAGCACCTGACCCGCTCGCTCGTGTACGTCGACCACAGCCTGGTCGACGGAGTGGTCAACGGGACGGCCGCCTCGGTCGGCGGGCTCTCGGGCCGGCTGCGCAAGCTGCAGAACGGCTACGCCCGCAGCTACGCGGTCTCGATGTTCGGGGGCACGGCGATCCTGATCGCCGCGACCCTGCTGATGAGGGCGGTGTGACATGACTTTCCCGCTTCTGACGGTGACGGCCGCGGTCCCCGCGGTCGGCGCGGTCCTCACCGCCGCCGTCCCGGCCAAGCAGCGGACCGCCGCCAAATGGCTCGCTCTGCTGTTCTCCCTGGCGACGCTCGCCCTGGCCGTGCTCGTCGCGGTCCGCTTCGACCCCGGCGGCGCCCGCTACCAGCTCACCGAGTCCCACGCCTGGATCGCCGACTTCGGCGTCCGCTACGAACTGGGCGTGGACGGCATCGGGGTGGCGCTCATCGCGCTCACCGCCCTGCTGATCCCCTTCGTGATCGGGGCCGGCTGGAACGACGCCGACCCGCTGGAGACCAACTCCTCCCGCTGGCGCCCCACCCAGGGCTTCTTCGCCCTGATCCTGATGGTCGAGGCGATGGTGGTGATCTCCTTCGAGGCCACCGACGTCTTCCTCTTCTACATCTTCTTCGAAGCCATGCTCATCCCGATGTACTTCCTCATCGGCGGCTTCGGGGACCGCGCCCACGCCGGCTCCGACGAGAACGCGGCCGCCCAGCGCTCCTACGCCGCGGTCAAGTTCCTCCTCTACAACCTGGTCGGCGGCCTGATCATGCTGGCCGCCGTCATCGGGCTGTACGTGGTCGCCGGGAACTTCTCCCTCCAGGAGATCACCGCCGCCCGCGCCGCCGGCACCCTCGACATGGCGACCAACACCGAGCGGCTGCTCTTCCTCGGCTTCTTCTTCGCCTTCGCGGTGAAGGCCCCGCTGTGGCCGCTGCACACCTGGCTGCCGAACGCCATGGGCGAGGCCACCGCCCCGGTCGCCGTCCTCATCACCGCGATCGTCGACAAGGTCGGCACCTTCGCGATGCTCCGCTTCTGCCTCGGCCTCTTCCCCGAGGCCAGCAAGTGGGCCACCCCCGTGATCCTCGTCCTGGCCCTGATCAGCATCGTCTACGGCGCGCTGCTCGCGGTCGGACAGCGGGACATCAAGCGGCTGGTCGCCTACGCGTCCATCTCGCACTTCGGCTTCATCATCCTGGGCATCTTCGCGATGACCTCCCAGGGCCAGTCGGGCGCCACGCTCTACATGGTCAACCACGGGATCTCCACGGCGGCGCTCATGCTGGTCGCCGGCTTCCTGATCTCGCGGCGCGGCTCCCGGCTCATCGCCGACTACGGCGGCGTCCAGAAGGTGGCCCCGGTCCTCGCCGGCACCTTCCTGATCGGCGGCCTCGCCACCCTGTCCCTGCCGGGACTGGCCCCCTTCGTCAGCGAGTTCCTGGTCCTGGTCGGCACCTTCGCCCGGTACCCGGTCGTCGGCGTCATCGCCACCGTCGGCATCGTGCTCGCCGCGCTGTACACCCTGGTCCTCTACCAGCGGACCATGACCGGCCCCGTCAAGGAGGAGGTCCGCTCCCTGCCGGACCTGCGCCCGCGGGAGCTGCTGGTGGTCGCCCCGCTGATCGCGCTGCTGATCGGACTGGGCGTCTACCCCAAGGTGCTGACCGACATCGTCAACCCGTCGGTGCGGCACACGATGTCGGACGTGAAGAAGACGGACCCCAAGCCTGAGGTCGCCGTCGAAGCGAAGAACGGGGAGGCGGTCAAGTGAGCGCCGCGACTGCTGCCCAGGGCCTGCTGACACTGGCGGCCAACGGACCGGCCGACAGGATCCCGGCCCCGCACATCGAGTACGCCCAGCTCGCGCCCACGCTGATCGTGGTGGGCGCGGCCGTCCTCGGCGTCCTCGTCGAGGCCTTCGTCCCGCGCAGGTCCCGCTACTACGTCCAGGTGTTCCTCGCCGTCGCCTCCCTCGCCGCGGCCTTCGCGGCGGTCGTCGGCCTCGCCGCCGGCGGGTACGGCGGCA
>NZ_JBFBGN010000253.1:0-4097 GCF_040684675.1 Streptomyces sp. NPDC089915
CGGGCCGCTTCAGCGGCCCAGGTACTTGGGTTCGGCGAGGGTGCGGGAGCCTGGACCGTTCCCGCCGGACGGCTCGCGGGGACGGCCGCGTCCGGGGGCGGGAGCTGGGTGGGGGCCGACGTGACGGCGGTCGCGGCAGTGGCGGCGGTCGTGGCAGTCACGGCAGTAGCGGCAGTGGCGGCAGTGGCGGCAGTGTGCAGTCGGCGTGCTTCCTGCAGCTTGAGTTCCCTGGTGCGCGGGTCGCGGGCGAAGCGGTCATCGATGATCTGGTTGAGCCGCGCGAGCGGAATGATCTTCTGGCCGGAGCGGTACTCGCTCCACACACTGCGGCTCAGGTCGTAGCGCTCCTCCAGCCGGCTGACCGTGTACTCGGTCGTCAGGTCCCGCAGGAACTGCGCGAGTGCGTTGGCCTCGGCGGTGCGGCCCTTCAGCGGGCCCGGCAGGCGCCCTGGTCGGTTCATTACTCCCCCTTCAGTCACCGGCGTGTTCGCGGAAGTTCGCGCAAGTTCGCGGATGTCCGGCGTCCCCACCCTCGCTGACCTGCACTGATGCGATCACACCCCACCGGATAATCAGATCAGGTTCCAGCGTGGTGTTCCACCGCTTCCGCCGACCAGGCCGGCGGACTCCACCACGGCGAAGGGACCACCTTGAAACAGCCGTTCATACGCCGCCCCAAGGCCATCGCGGCCCTGACCGGGCTGGTCCTGGCCGTCGGGCTGGCCGTCATCCCCGCCCAGGCCAGCGTCACCGGCCACTACGCGAAGTCCGCGTCGACCGGAACCATCGGCAACGGGGCGGCCCCGGGCGGTCCGGTCACCCACGAGCAGATCACCGCCCGGGCCCAGCACTGGGTGAAGGCGGGGGCTCCGGCTTCGTGTCCATGGCCTGGCAACTGGATTCGAGCCTGAGCACCCAGACCCTGCCCTCCGTCGCCAACCGGCTCTCCGGCTTCAAGGAGCCGGATCCTCCTTCTCTCCTTCGTCGTCACCTTCTGACCGGCCGGGGCCGCTGCCGCGCCCGCCGAGTCCGCTCCACCCCGAATCTCCCGGAAGGAAAACCCTGATGAAGCCCGTCATGCCCGCACACGACCGGCAAACGCCCCAAAGGCCCGCGAGTACGAGCTGGTGGCAGCGCGTCCACGGCGCCATCCGCATGCTCTGCTTCCTCATCGTCGGCGTCATCGCCGTCGGCGTCGCCGCGAATGCGGCCCCCTCGCAGAGCGAGAGCCCTGCCCCGCAGGCATCCGCCTCCCACGTGGGATCCCTGGTGGCGACCAACGAGGACGTGTACGCGCTGGCGGAGGACGGCTCCGCGGTCTACCGTGCTACCGGCCAGGACTCCTGGGTGCAGGTCAAGAGCGATGGCGCCCAGCGCATCTACGGCGGCGGGGCCGGGCTGTTCGCCGTCCTGCCCGGCCAGGGCGACATCGCCCGGTACCAGGGCGGGCGGTGGCAGCCCATCGGCGGCCCGGGAGCCGAGTTCGCCGTCACCAACGACGCCTTGTACGGGCTGTCCCCCGACCGGACCTCGGTCCACAAGTGGACCGAGGCCACCGGGTGGGTGACCATCGACGGCAGCTTCGAGCACCTCTACGGAGGCGGAGCGGGAATCTTCGCGACCGCACCCGGCAGCGGGGACGTCAGCCGGTACGCGGACGGTACCTGGCACGGGCTCGGCGGCCCGGGAGCGGAGTTCGCCGTCACGAACGACGCCCTGTACCGGCTGAACACCGACCGGACCGAGGTCGAGGAATGGACCCCCGAGAACGGATGGCGGCACGCCGGAGACCCCGCGCAGCACATCTACGGCGGCGGCAAGACACTGCTGGCGACCACTCCGGGGCGCGGTGACGTGGCCGCGTTCTCCTCCGACGACCGCACCTGGTCGGGGGCCGGCGGCCCCGGCGCCACCTTCATCAGCTCCCGGACCGGAATCATCTACGGTGTCTGGCCCGACCGCTCCGGGGTGTCGCGCCGTGGTGCGCTGGGTGCCTGGCTCCCGCTGGCGGACCTCGCTCCCGGATCGCTCCTGCCCGTCGCGCAGAACATCGAGCGGCTGCACGAGCTGACCGAACTCGACCAGGGGGACAAGAGGACGACCGGCACGTGGGTGCGGTTGGCGTACAGCCACGAGAAGGGGGAGCCCGACCCGTACAAGTTCCGCTGGGAGGCCAACGGCTGCAACGTGATCGGCGACTCGCTGGGCCAGTTCGGCATGCACTTCAAGAGCGCCTGCGACCGGCACGACTTCGGCTACCAGAACTACCGCGACGCCCTCGGCGAAGAAGGCTTCCGCAACGGTGTCCTCGGCGTCACCGGAATCGGAACCGACAGCCCGAAGAGCCGCGTCGACGCGGTGTTCCGGCAGGACCTGCAGCGGGCCTGCGCGAACGGCCCGGAAAGGACCGGCATCTACAGCCCGCCGAAGCCTCCCGGCTACGACCTGGAATGCCAGTGGGCCATCGACAAGATCTGGGCGGCGGTCGTCGTCGGCGGCTGACCGGCACAGCGGAACCCGACAGTCCGGCGGGGTACGGCGGGGTAAGGCGGAGCACGATCCGCCGTACCCCGCCTGACGCGTTCCGACCGAGCGACGTCGCCCCCGCCGCACGGGCCGGCCTACAGGTGTGGCCGGCCCGAGCGGTGCCGCTGCCCGGCCCCCTGGGTGTGGGTGCTCGTCACGGTCTCGACCACCCGGCACCGGCTGAGCGACACCCACCCCCGGGGATCACCGCGGCGAACTCCACACCTCGTCCTCTGTTCGAGCCCTCACCTGCACGACCTCAGCTCAGCTACGCCTTGGCAGGCTGCGCGGCCAGCCAGACGGCAGTACGCGACGCTCTCGGCGAGCTCATCGGCGCGCTCACCGGCGGGGTGGCCGATCTCGCCCCGGGGGCCGGACGGCGATGAGGGCCTCTGTGCGGACACGTTCGTCGAAGGGTCCGCCGTCGGGAGCGTAGGCGTGCAGGGCTTGGCGGAGGTCCTGCTCGAAGGCCGCGCGGCCGGAGCCGAGTGCGGCCGGGCTGGTGAAGCTGTAGGAGAGCTGGAGACCGACGACCTCGTCCAGGCCCCGGCTGACCGTCCGGTCCCAGTGCACCTCCTCGATCCGGGAGAACGGCGAGCGGAGCAGGACCTCCTGGTGACGCACCTCGGGATACAGGGCCGGCTGGGAACCCCGCGGACCTTCGGGGTCCAGGTGGCGGCGGCGGACCTCCTCGACCACGGGCAGCCAGGGCGGCGGTTCGAGGTCGTCGTGCCGGGCGCCGCAGGTCGCCAGGACCACCGCGCCCCCGGGTTCGATCAGGGTGTCCAGATCGCGCAGCAGCCGTTCCCGGTCGGTCCAGTGGAAGGAGGCGCCCATCACCGTCAGGAGGACCGGACCCACGTTCATCGCGAGGAGCGTGTCGGAACTGCCGAGTCGCCAGTCGATGCCGCTCACCCCTGCCCGGGCGGCGAGCCGGCGGCCCTCGGCGATCATGGCAGGCTCCGGGTCGACGGCGATCACCTCCCGCAGAAGAGGAGCCAGCGGCAAGGTGAGAGCTCCGCTGCCCGCCCCCAGATCCAGCACCCGCTGGGAGCCGTCCAGGGAGAAACGCCGCCCGAGGAGGGCGAACAGACGGGGATCGTACGCGGGCCGGAACCTGGCGTAGTACGGCACCGTCGAGGCGAACAACCCACCGGTCGAAGGCTTCACCCCTCCACTTTCCCACCGCTGCGCTCGCTCGCCGGGAGGCCGGCTGAGTTCTACTCGGCCGTCGTGGTCCTACCGCACTTGACACACGACAGCGTCAGCCGTCGGGATCCGGCAAGTCCGTCTGCACGGCCACCCGTACGACCTCCCCGGACGCCGAACGCCCCACCCACACCGGGTACACCCCGTCGCCGCCCGTGCCGAACACCGCCAGGTCCGCCCCGAGGCTTCCACCGTCCAGGTGCATGCCGACGACGGAGTGGGAGAGCCGGTCGTGCTCCGGGGACCCCTGCCGCCTCGCCCGTTCCAGCAGGTCCCGCAACTCCTCCCACACCTCGGCGTCGCCGAACGCGCCCGCGGCCGCGTCCGTGCCGAAGCCGAAGGCCGCGCCGGCCGGGAGCCGG
>NZ_JBFBGN010000254.1:0-4052 GCF_040684675.1 Streptomyces sp. NPDC089915
CCCCGCGCCTCAAACGCCGGCGGGGCTGGATTTCGGCTCGGCCCGGCAATCGCGTGCGGGCGCCCGCGCGGCTGGATTTCGCGCAGCGAAATTCCAGCCCGCGGCCGGCTGTGCGCAGCGAAATTCCAGCCCGCGCGGCGTTTGAGCGCACCGGGCGCGGAGCGCACGGAACGGGTCCGGGCAGCGCCCGGGGAACGGGCGAAGGGCGGGGCGGGGAGCGAGCCCCGCGCAGCGGCGGCGGGACGCGGGCAGCGCCCAAGCACGGACCCGGATCACGCCCGGCCAGGGCCTACGCTGGGCGGGGTGGAACGACACCCGTCACTCGAACCGCTCGCGCGCGAGCTCGCCGCCCTGCCCCCCTCCCTCGGCCCCGTCCGGGTCATCGGGGTCGACGGTCACGCCGGCAGCGGCAAGAGCACCTTCGCCGGCCGGCTCGCCGACGCCCTCGGCGGGGCGCCGGTGCTGCACCTGGACGACGTGGCCACCCACACCGAGCTCTTCGGCTGGTGGGACCGGCTGCGCACCCAGGTGGTGGAGCCGCTCGCCGCCGGCCGCCCCGCGCACTGGGCCCCGTACGACTGGGAGCTCCGCCGCTTCGGCCCCGAGCGGGTGCTGGAGCCGGCGCCGGTGCTGCTCGTCGAGGGGGTCGGGGCCGGGCGGCGGGCGCTGCGCCCGCATCTGGCGCGACTGCTGTGGATGGAGACCCCCCGCGAGACCTCCTGGGGACGGGGGCGCGGCCGGGACGGGCACGAACTCTCCGATTTCTGGGACGGATGGGAGCGCGCCGAGCTCGCGCACTTCTCCGACGACCCTTCACGCCCCTTCGCGGACACCTTGGTGCACCAGAGCGGTACGGGATACGAGTGGACTTCCGGGGTTTCTGCGACCCCGGGAACGCCCTCTGCGCTCACCGACGGTGACGGACTCCCCCAGACCTGAGCAGTTCCGCTCGACTCGGCCCGGAGCGCCGCCCCGACCCGCTTGACCCGGGCCCTGATGCGGCCTTACGTTCTGAATGCGCGGTCTGCGAAGGCCGCCGCGGACGCGAAGCCCCCGGTTGTTCCCCCGTGATCGGGGGCTTCGTTCTGCCCCGATCCGGCCCCGTCCGGACCCTGCGGGCGTCGCTCCGCCCACCGTTCCTCACCCTGAGTTACCGTACGCATGCGGGGCACACCCCCGACCCGTACCCACCGCACCCTGGGTAAGGTGCGTCACCGCAGGTACGATGCAGCCCTGATTTCATCGGCCGGGTGGACAACTCGCGCGCTCGGCGCGGGGGTTGCCACGTGCCACGGGCAGGCTTGTGGGGGACGTGATGGACTTCGGCATGCCGGGCGGCGCACACGCCCCGGCCGAACTCGCCTGGCTGCGCGGGGTCGACGCCTGCACCATGGGCGCCTACCCGCAGGCCGAGGAGGAGTTCCGCACGGCCGTCAGCCTGGATCCCACGATGGCCGACGCCTGGCTGGGACTGCACGCGCTGCGCGCGGACACCACCAACGCCTTACTGCGCATGTACGCCCACCGGGACCGCTTCGGCGAGCAGCGCACCCGGCACCGGCGGACCCTGAACTCCTGGTACTGGCTGGGCTGGTGGGTCCAGCCCGTACTGGAGAGCCGGCGGGACCTGCTGCTGGCCCACGCCTCGCACTGGCTGGACGGCCGCCACGTCCCCGAACTCGACCAGGCGCTGGCCGCGCTCCCGCCGGTGGACACCGATCCGCAGGTGCGGTTCCTGCACGCCTGCCGGGCCTACCTGGTCAAGGACTGGGAACAGCTCGTACGGCACACCGAGCCGCTGGTCCACGATCCGCTGCTGGGCATCGAGGCGGGGCTCTTCGGCGGCATGGCCCGGGTCCGGCTGGAGATGTACGGGCAGGCGGAGCCGATGCTGTCGGCGGCGCTGATGCGCTGCCGCAGCGAGCAGCCCCAGCGCAAGGAGCTGCGGTACTGGCTCGCCCGGGCCCGCGAGGGCACCGGGCGCAGCGCGGCGGCGCTGCCGCTGTACCGGGCCGTGCACCGGGTGGACCCGGCGTTCATGGATACGGCGGCCCGGCTGACGGCCATCGAGGACAGCACCGACCCCGACGACATGGCCGGGATGGCGGACGCCGCCGGGTACGCCGGGTACGGCGGCCACCTGTCCGAGGGCTTCGCCGGGCACGGGCTCTCCCCGGCCGGCGGGGACTACACGGCGGTGGCTCTGGGCGGCGGCGGGCCCGTGCAGGACGTGGCCCCGGACGGGCAGGTGGACGCCGACCCGCCGACGCCCGGGGAGCCGCCGGACCCGCGCTTCGGGCCGCCGGCCGGGACGGGCCGGCTGGAGGGCGTACGGCACAAGGTGACCCTCCCCCCGCAGGGCACCCCCGTCGGGCTGCCGGCCGGGCCGGCCGATCCGCGGGCGCTGGCGCAGGCGCTCGCGGAACTGGAGCGGATGGTCGGGCTGGAGCCGGTGAAGCGGCAGGTCAAGGCCCTCTCGGCGCAGCTGCACATGGCCCGGCTGCGGGCCGCGCAGGGGCTCCCGGTGCAGCCGCCGAAGCGGCACTTCGTCTTCTCGGGGCCCTCGGGGACGGGCAAGACCACCGTGGCCCGGATCCTCGGGCGGGTGTTCTACGCGCTGGGGCTGCTGGGCGGCGACCACCTGGTGGAGGCCCAGCGGGCCGACCTGGTCGGCGAGTTCCTGGGCCAGACGGCGGTCAAGGCGAACGAGCTGATCGACTCGGCGATCGGCGGGGTGCTGTTCGTCGACGAGGCGTACAGCCTGTCCAACTCCGGCTACAGCAAGGGCGACGCGTACGGGGACGAGGCCCTCCAGGTGCTGCTCAAGCGCGCCGAGGACAACCGGGACCACCTGGTGGTGATCCTGGCGGGCTATCCAGCGGGGATGGACCGGCTGCTGGCCGCCAACCCGGGGCTGTCCTCCCGGTTCACGACGCGGGTGGACTTCCCGAGCTACCGGCCGGGGGAGCTGACCGCGATCGGCGGGGTGCTGGCCGACGCCAACGGGGACGGCTGGGACGAGGAGGCCCTGGAGGAGCTGCGCAGCATCAGCGGGCACGTGGTGGAGCAGGGCTGGATCGACGAGCTCGGCAACGGGCGCTTCCTGCGCACCCTGTACGAGAAGAGCTGCGCCTACCGGGACCTGCGGCTCGCGGGCTTCGCCGGGGACCCCTCGCGGGAGGACCTGGCGACGCTGCGGCTGGCGGACCTGATGCAGGCGTACGGGGAGGTGCTGTCGGGGCGGGGGCCCCAGGAGCGGCCTGAGCCTCCGCTGTAGCCCGGCCGGGCCGTCAGGGGGCCGGCGGGCCGGCGCGGACGACGGCCTGGTCCCCCCGGGGGCCGAACAGGTGCAGGATCTCCACCGCGCGGCCGTCGGCCGGGCCGAACCAGTGGGGGCGGGCGGTGTCGAACTCGGCGACCTCGCCGGGGCTCAGGACGTGTTCCTCGTCCCCGAGGATCAGGCGCAGCCGGCCCGCGAGGACGTAGCACCACTCGTAGCCCTCGTGGGTGGCCAGCTTGGGCTCGCGCGGGGTCAGGACCTGTTTGAACACCTGGATCCGGCCCGGGTAGCGGGTCAGCGGGACGATGACGCCGCCGTGTCTGCCGACGGGTTCCAGATGGACCCGGGGGTCGCCGGTGGGCGGGGCGCCGACCAGCTGGTCGAGGGCGACGCGGTGGGCGCGGGCCAGCGGGAGGAGGAGTTCGAGGGTGGGGCGGCGCTTGCCGGACTCCAGGCGGGAGAGGGTGCTCACCGAGATGCCGGTGGCGGCGGCGAGGGCCTCCAGGGTGAGGCCGCGGGTGCGGCGGAGCGTGCGGAGGCGGGGGCCGATGGCGTCGAGTACCGCTTCCGTGTCCGGGTCCACGGGTCCATTCTGCCGGGTGGCCTCGCGGTGCCGGGTGCCGCTGCGCGGGGTGAGGTCCCCCACCCGCCCTTCCACCGTTCCCCGGGCGCTGCCCGGACCCGTTGCGCTCAAACGCCGCGCGGGCTGGAATCTCGCTGCGCGAAATCCAGCCCCGCGCCTCAAACGCCGGCGGGGCTGTTCACAGCCCCG
>NZ_JBFBGN010000255.1:0-3993 GCF_040684675.1 Streptomyces sp. NPDC089915
GTGCGGAGACTGCGAGTTCACCAAGGTGCCGGATGTTTGCGTCAGGGTGGTGGGCCCACACCCCGGCGGGCGCGGGGTGCCAGAGCAGGCCCCGGGCGGGGGTGAACTCGCCGGTGCGGATGCGCAGCGACTCGGCGGTCCAGGCGCGCGGGACGGGGTGGTCGGCCGGGGACAGCAGGTGGCGCAGGAAGCGGGCGAGGTCGGCCAGGGTGGTGTGCAGCACCCCGTCGGCGAGGCGGGTGCGGGTCATGCCGAGGGGCCGCCAGATCCGGGTGGCGGCGCAGTCGCCGAGGGGGGCGCCGGCGAGGTGTTCGGCGAGGCGGGTGAGGACGGCGAGGGGGGCCTGGCCCTCGCCGCGCGTGAGGAGCCGGTGGGTGGTGGTCTCGGGGTGGTCCCCGTAGGCGGTGAGCGGGGTGTGCAGGCTCAGTTCGCCCCGGGCCACGAGGGTGCCGAGGACGGGCCAGAGCGCGAGGGCCGGGGTGAGGGCGGCGGCGGCGAGCGGGGTGTCCCAGTCGCCGGGCGGGCCGGGGCGGGCGGCGTGGACGGAGTCCGCCGATCCCACCGCCCAGACCGCGTCCGGGCCGGCGGTGCGCATGAGGGCCTCGATCTGCGGCGTCATGCCGGCACGCTACGTCGGCCCGGGCGGCCCGCCGGGCAGGCCGCGGACGCGTTGCCGCCCGCCCCCCGAATGCGGGGGGCGGGCGGCCGGAAGCGGCGCCCGCGCGACGCCCCGCCCACTGGCCCTTCCGGGGCGGGCGGGTCAGCCTGGGGGGATGAGCGCGACACCCGGCGAACCCGTGCCCGGCCCCGGTGCGTCACCACCGCCGCCCGGGAGCGGTCCCGGTCCGGTGCCCGGCTCCGGTCCCGTGCCCGGCCCCGCGCCGGGCTCCGGTGCCGCGCCAGGCTCCGGTGCCGTGCCCACGCCCGTCCCCGGACCCGTGCCCGTCCCCGGCTCCGGTCCCGGGCCCGGTGCGGCGCCGGAGGTCGCGCTGCGGTCCGCGCGGGGGCGGTGGGTGCTGCTCGCCACCGTCCTCGGGTCGGCCATGGCCCTGCTGGACTCGACCGTGGTCAACGTGGCCCTCCCCCGCATCGGCCGCGACCTCGGCGCCGATCTGGCGGTCCTCCAATGGACGGTCAACGCCTACCTGCTGACCCTGGCGGGCCTGATCCTGGTGGGCGGGGCGCTCGGCGACCGGTTCGGGCGGCGCCGGATCTTCGTCCTCGGGGTGGTGTGGTTCGCCGTGGGCTCGCTGCTGTGCGGCATCGCCCCGAACGCCGGGGTGCTGATCGGCGCCCGCGCCCTCCAGGGCGTCGGCGGGGCCCTGCTGACCCCCGGTTCGCTCGCGCTGATCCAGGGCTCGATCCGGGCCGACGACCGGGCCCGGGCGGTGGGCCTCTGGTCGGGGTTCGGCGGTGTCGGCGCGGCCGTGGGGCCCTTCCTCGGCGGCTGGCTGGTGGACGGGCCGGGCTGGCGGTGGGTGTTCCTGCTGAACGTGCCGGTGGCCGCGCTGTGCGTGCCGGTGGCGCTGAGACACGTACCGGAGTCCCGGGATCCGCAGGCCGGCGGGCGGTTCGACGTGGCCGGCGCGGTGCTCGGGGCGGCGGCCCTGGCCCTGCTCACGTACGCGCTGATCGAGGCCCGCTCGGGCGGCGCGGCCGTCATCGGGGCGGCGGTGGGCGGGGTGCTGCTGGCGGCCGCGTTCGTGTACACGGAGCGGCGGCGGCCGGATCCGATGGTGCCGCCGGACGTCTTCGCCTCCCGCCAGTTCACGGCCGTCAACCTGGTCACCCTGTGCGTGTACGCGGCCTTCGGCGGGTTCTTCTTCCTGATCGTGCTCCAGCTCCAGGTGGTGTCGGGGTACTCGGCGCTGGGCGCGGGGGCCGCACTGCTGCCGACCACCGCCCTGATGCTGCTGCTGTCGGCCCGCGCGGGGGCGCTGGGCGAGCGGATCGGCCCGCGGATCCCGCTCACGGCCGGGCCGCTGCTGTGCGCCGCCGGGATGCTGCTGACCCTGCGCGTGGGGCCGGGGGCCTCGTACGTACGGGACGTGCTGCCGGCGATGGCGGTGCTCGGCCTGGGCATGGCCGCCCTGGTGGCCCCGCTGACCGCGACCGTGCTGGCCTCGCTGGACCCCGGCCGGGCGGGCCTGGCCAGCGGCATCAACAACGCCGCCGCCCGGGCCGCCGGCCTGATCGCGGTGGCGGCGCTGCCGCTGCTGGCCGGGATGGGCCCGGACGCCTACCTGTCGGCCGGCGCCTTCGACGCGGCCTTCGGCCGGGCCATGGCCTGGTGCGCGGGGCTGCTGGTGGCCGGCGCGGCCCTGGCGTGGGCGACCGTGCGCTCCCCCGCGCCGGGGGCCTGCCACCCGGAGTGCCGCACCTGCTGCGCGGTCGGCTCCCCGCCCCTGGAGCATCCGCACGGGGCGGAGAGCCGCCCGGAGCCCGCCCCCTGACGGGTCCGGAGGCCGTCCGTGTGCTGGAGCGCGTCGGCGGACCTGGCGGCGGGCTCGGCCGTGGCCGCCGTCGGGGTGGTGTGCCTGGCGCGCGTGCGGCGGGCCCGGGACCTGCCCGTCGCCGCGCTGCCGCTGCTGCTGGGCGCGCACCAGCTGGTCGAGGCCGCCGTCTGGCGCGCGGGCGGCGGCTGCGGCCCGGCCACCACGGCCTGGGCGGTGATCGCGCTGCCCGTGCTGCCGCCGTGGGTGGCGCTGGGGGTGCTGCTCGCCGCCCCGCCCCGGGCGCGGCCCCGGCTGTGGGGGCCGGCTGCCGCCGGGCTGGCCGTCTCGGCGGTGCTCGCGTACCGGCTGGCCGTGCGGCCGGTGAGCGCCGAGGTGCGGGGGCGGCTGATGGGCTACGCGGTGGACGTCCCGTTCGCGCCGCTGGTCCTGGCGGGGTACCTGTACGCCGCCCTCGGCTCCCTGCTGCTGTCCGGGGACCGGCGGCTGAGGGTGCTGGGGGCCGTGCTGGGCGCGGGGGCGGCGGTGTGCGCGGCGCTGTGGCGGCTGGAGTTCGCCTCCACCTGGTGCGCGTTCGCGGCGGTGGCCTCGGTGCTGGTGCTGGGCTGGGTCCGGCGGGGGGCTACTGGTTCTGGCCGCCCAGGACGAACAGCAGGTACACGAAGAAGGCGAAGAGGTGGCCCACGAACAGGTACGCGATCAGCCGGATGACCAGGCCGCGCGGGAACTTCGACTCGAAGCGCCGGAAGACTCCGCGCGGCGCGGACGGCTCGGTGGCGGTGGACATGTTCTCTCCCTCGGACGGCATGGGGACGGCTCCTGGACTGGACCGGCCGGCGGGCCGGTCGGCTGGTGGCGGCTGAGGACGGTGACGGCTGACGATGGTGACGGCCGGGGACGGAGGCGGCCGGGGTGACGGCTAGGAGTGGTGCTTGGCGGTACCGCCGAGGCACATTCCGGCGAGGCTGCTCTGCAGCAGGGTGTGGACGAACAGCAGCTCGGCCCCGCCGGGACCGGCCGCGCCGATCCGGTGCGGGGTCAGCGAGTCGAAGTGCGCGCTGTCCCCCGGTTCCAGCAGGTGCTCGGCCTCCCCCAGGTGCAGCCGCAGCCGCCCGCCGAGCACGTACAGCCACTCCTCGCCGGGGTGGACGCGGACCAGCTCGCCCTGGCTGCGCCCGGGCGGGACGTGCACGCGCAGCGCCTGCATCCCCCGCCCGGAGCCCCCGGCCTGCCAGTACGTCCACCCGTCGGCCTCGCGGGCCCCGGGGCCGCCGGCCCGTACGATGGGGTCCGGGACCCCCTGGGTCTCGCCGAGCAGTTCGGAGACGGTCGTACCGTAGGTGCGGGCGAGTCCGAGCAGCAGCGGCAGCGAGGGCTGGCGCCGTCCGGTCTCCAGCCGCGACAGGTGCGCGGGCGAGAGCCGGGCCCTGGCGGCGGCCGCCTCCAGGGTGAGCCCGGCGCGCCGGCGCAGCTCGCGCAGCAGCAGGGCCACCTCGTAGGGGGTGGGCAGCTCGCGCGGGGCGGTCGGGTACGTTGCGGG
>NZ_JBFBGN010000256.1:0-3941 GCF_040684675.1 Streptomyces sp. NPDC089915
GGGAGCGCCCATGAGGCCGCGCCCGGGGTGGTGCCGGGGGCATCGCCCGGGTCCGCGCCTGGGTTCGTGCCCGGGGCGGTGCCGAGGGCATCGTCCGGAGCCGCGCCCGAGGCGTCGTCCGGCGCCTGGTCCGGTTCCCTGAGCGGGTCCTTGCCCGGGTCCCTGCCCGGGTCGGCCGTCGAAGGGACGGCCGAGCGGGTGGCGCGGCTGGCGGGTGCGGCCGGGCGGGCGTTGCTGGTGGTGCTCGACGCCCCCGAGGAGATGCCGCCCGCCCTCGCGCACCGGCTCGCGCCCTGGACCGTGTCCACCGCCGCCTGGCTGTGCGGCACCGGGGCCAGGCTGGTGGTCGCCGCCCGGCCCGAGTACTGGGAGCGGGCCGGCGCCCTCTACCCGCCGGAGCTGCTGCACACCCCCGAACGCCCCGCCCGGCGGCTGCCGCCGGCGCTGCCCGTCGGCGACCTCACCCCGGCGGAGGCCGACACCGCCCGCGCCCGCCTCGGCATCCCCCCGGACGCGGTGCGGGGGGCCGACGCCCGCCACCCCCTCGCCCTGGGCCTGCTCGCGGGCATCCGCGCGGCCGGGGTCACGGAGGGCCGCCCGGACCGCGCCGAGATCTTCGAGGCCCACCTGGACCTCGTATCCCTCCGTGTGGCCCTCCGCATCACCACCGCCCCCCACCCCGAACCCCAACGAACCGCTCCCGGCCAGGCCGCCCGCGGCGCGGCTTCCGCCCCGGCCCCGGACGACTGCCGGACCGCCCCCGCAGCCCGCCCGGCCGTGCCGTTCGAGGAGGTGTGGACCGCCGGCGGGTGGACGTCCGGGTCCTGGAGTGAAGGGGCGGGGGCGGCCGGGAGCGGGCCGGGGGGCGGGGGGCTGTACGCCCCCGGGGTGCGGCGGCTGGCCGTGCGGGTGAGCGGGCGGGTGCACGAGGCCGCGCGGCGGTGTCTGGGGCCCGGCCAGGGGCAGCTCGACCGGGCCGCCTTCGAGGAGCTGTTCCCCTGGCGCACCGGCTGGGCCTCCGCCGTCCTCGCCGAGGGCCTGCTCGTCCCCGCCGGCCCCGGCTACCGGTTCGCGCACGAGGAGTTCTCCGACTGGCTCCAGGCCTGCCACCTCGACGTCCCCACCGCCCTCGACTCCCTCGTCCACTCCGGCCCCGCCGCCCCCGGCCCGCCCGTGCCCCGGCACCGCATCGGGCCCGTGCTCGAAGCCCTGGGCCGGCTCCCCGAGGCCGAGACCCGCGAGACCCTGGCCCGGCTGGTCGGCGCCCTCCACGCCTTCGCCGAGGCCCCGCCGGGGGACCCGCACCCCGACCGCGTCTGGTGGGCCGCCCGGCTGCTGCGCGGAACCCTGCTGCGCGCCCCCGACGCCGCCCCCCACCTGCCCGTGCTGCACGCCCTCGCCGAGCACGTGGCGCGGTCCGGCCCGGAGGACTTCGGCGGCTGGTTCTGGAACCGGCTCCGGCTCCCCGAGTCCGACCGGCTCGACCTGCTGCGCCGCCTGCTGCCCTCCGACCACCGCTACCTCGAAGCCGCCGGACGCCGCCTCGCCCGCGCCCCGGGGCTCGTCCTGCCCCTGCTCTGCGCCTGGTTCACCGACGAACGCCGGCTGCGCGGCCGCCCCGGGGCCACCGTCGCCACCGCCGCCCAGGCCCTGCTGCACACCCACCGCGCCCTCGCCCCCGACGACCTCACCGAGGCCCTCGTCGACGCCGCGCACCACCGCGCCGACCAGCTGCTCGCCGTCCTCGCCGAGGACGAACCCTCCGCCCTGTCCCGCGCCGTCGACCGCTGGGCCCACGACGAGCGCCCCGGCCGCCGCGTGGCCGCCGCCGCGTACGGGCTCGCCACCGCCCCCCACGTCCGCACCCCCGCCGACCGGGAGCTGCTGCGCCGCGCCGCCGAGGCGCTCCTCGCCCGCCCCGGCGACCTCCCCCTGCACGGCAGCGCCCTCGGCATCCTGCTGCGCGACCCGCAGGCGCGGGCCCGCCACCTCGCCGACGCCCTCGACTGCTTCCGCGACCCCGAGCGCGGCTCCCGGCTGCCCGCCTCCGCGCTGGTCGCGGCCCTGCCCGTACTGCCCGACCCGGACGCGGTGTTCGACGCCCTGCGCGCCCGCGCCGACGGGGAGGTGCTGCGCGCCCTGGCCGCGCTCTCGTCCGGCGAGCAGTAGTACAGCGAGCCCAGGCACATCGGGCACGGGTGCGCGAGGACGTAGATGGTGGCGCCGGTCAGGTGCTCGGTGCCCAGTTTCACGCAGGCCTCGCGGATGGCGAGGATCTCCGCGTGGGCGGTGGGGTCGTTGGTCTGGGCGACCCGGTTCGGGCTCTCGGCGAGGATCTCGCCGTCCTTGACGATGACGGTCGCGAACGGGCGGCCGCCTTCGGCGACGTTGCGGCGGGCGATGTCGATGGTGCGCTGGACGAAGTCCATGAGGGGTCCTTCGGGGGAGGAAGGGGGACGGACGGCTGGGTGCGGGGCCCGCCCCGCCGCGGGTCAGAAGGGCTTGGTCGGGAGGTACTTGCCGTCGAGGGTGATGACGGCGCGCTCGCCGCCCTCGGGGTCGGCGACCTTCTTCACGTCAAGGCGGAAGTTGATGGCGGAGATGATGCCGTCACCGAACTCCTCGTGGACCAGGGCCTTCAGCGTCGTGCCGTAGACCTGGAGCATCTCGTAGAAGCGGTACATGGTCGGGTCGGTCGGGATCCGGTTCGGCATCGAGCCGCGGAGCGGGATGGTCTGGAGCAGCAGGACGGCGTCCGCGTCCAGGCCCAGCAGCTCGGCGACGGCCTTCGCGGATGCCTCCGGCAGCGGGTGCTGGCCGAGGACGGCGGCGGTGGTGAAGGCCACCGACAGGCCGGAGGCCTCGGCGATCTGCTTCCAGGAGAGGTTCTTGGCGGTCTTCGCGGCCACGGCCTGGTCGGCGAGGGCCTCGCGGGCGGTCTGCGTGAACTGTGCCTGCGTCATGACGGGTACGTCCTTTCGGGGACTGGGTGTGGGGGATACGGAGGAGAGGTCAGGCCGTGGGCGTGAGGTGCTCGACGCGGCCGGTGGGGATGTCGTAGACCCAGCCGTGCAGCGCGGTCCGCCCCTCCGCCAGGGCCCGGGCGACCGAGGGGTGGGTGGCCAGGTTCGCCAGCTGGGCGAGTACGTTCTGGCGCACCAGGGCCGGTACGTCGCCGTCGGCGGCGGTACGGGCCACCGAGGCGTCGGCGAGGCGCAGCCAGTCGGCTACCGCCGGGGCGGCGCTGAGGTCCTGGCGCCGGGCGAGGGCGGTCATCGCGCCGCAGGCGGAGTGGCCGCAGACGACGATGTCCCGTACGCCCAGGACGGCGACCGCGTACTCGATGCTCGCCGCGACCCCGTCGGCCCCGGGGGCGTAGGCGGGGACCAGGTTGCCGGCGGTGCGGATGACGAACAGGTCACCCGGCTCGGTGCCGGTGAGCAGCTCGGGGACGACGCGGGCGTCGGAGCAGCTGATGAACAGTGTGTGCGGGCTGTGGTGCGTGGCCAGGTGGGCGAAGAGCTCCGCCTTGGCGGGGAAGACGTCCCGCTGGAAACGGGCGACGCCCTCGGTGAGGTCCTGCACGGTCACTGGTCACTCCCTTCGGGTGGTGATCGATCCCTGTGGGCTGGTGAGATCCACCATGCATGACCTGTACCTATAGTGTCCAAGAGCTGTTAGGGATGGGAGCTAGTGGTCGCATCTATAGTTGCTTCCATGGCCGTCCTCGAACTGCGTCACCTGCGCTATCTGCTCGCCGTGGCCGAACACGGAAACTTCACCCGCGCCGCCGAGGAGCTGCACATCTCCCAGCCGACGCTCTCCCAGCAGGTCAGACAGCTGGAGCGGACCCTGGGCGTGGGCATGCCGAGCCATGGGGAGGGGCCCGCGCTCGACTGGTCGTACTGCTTCGCCGCCGGCTCCAGGGGCGAGCAG
This sequence comes from Streptomyces sp. NPDC089915, assembly GCF_040684675.1. Taxonomy (NCBI): domain Bacteria; kingdom Bacillati; phylum Actinomycetota; class Actinomycetes; order Kitasatosporales; family Streptomycetaceae; genus Streptomyces; species Streptomyces sp. NPDC089915. The sequence goes on from NZ_JBFBGN010000256.1 coordinate 3,937, forward strand.
GCGTT
>NZ_JBFBGN010000257.1:0-3918 GCF_040684675.1 Streptomyces sp. NPDC089915
GACCTGCTCCACCACTACCCCCGGCGGTACGCGGAGCGCGGCGAGCTGACCTCGCTCGCCGACCTCGCCGACCAGATCGACGAGCACGTCACCGTGGCTGGACGGAACCCGGCTGGTCGTCGTCACCGACGGGGCCGTCGCCGCCGGCGCGGACGAGACCGTACGGGACCTCGTGCACGCCCCGGTGTGGGGGCTGCTGCGCTCCGCCCAGACCGAGCACCCGGGCCGGTTCGTCCTCCTGGACGGCGCCGGGGCCTCCCCCGAGGCCCTGTCCGCCGCCCTGTCGGTCGCCGCGGGCGGCGACGAACCGCAGCTCGCGGCGCGCGGGGACGCGGTGCGCGCCGCCCGGCTGGCCCGGCTGGACGTCCCGGCCGGCGGGGGCGGGGGCGCCGGCTACGACCCCGAGGGCACCGTCCTCGTCACGGGCGGCACCGGCACGCTGGGCCGCCTGGTCGCCCGCCACCTGGTGGCCTCGTACGGGGTGCGGCACCTGCTGCTGACCACCCGGTCGGGGCCGCAGGCGCCCGGCGCGGCCGAACTGGTCGCCGAGCTCGCGGCGTCGGGGGCCACGGCCACCGTGGTCGCCTGCGACACCGCGGACCGGTCCGCGCTGGCCGCCGCGCTGGCCTCCGTACCGGCCGCGCACCCGCTGACGGCGGTGATCCACGCCGCCGGGGTCCTCGACGACGGGGTGCTGACCTCCCTCACCGGGGAGCGTACGGACGCCGTGCTGCGGCCCAAGGTGGACGCGGCGCTGCACCTGCACGAGCTGACCCGGGAGCTGGACCTGGCGGAGTTCGTCCTGTTCTCCGGGGCGGCCGGCACCTTCGGCACCTCGGGCCAGGCGCACTACGCGGCGGCGAACGTCTTCCTCGACGCCCTGGCCGCGCACCGGCGGGCGGCCGGTCTGCCCGGCACGGCGATGGCCTGGGGCTTCTGGGCGGAACGCAGCGCGATGACCGGGCACCTGGACGAGACGGCCGTGCGCCGGCTCGGCCGGGCGGGGATCGCCGAGATGTCCTCCGCGCAGGGCCTGGCCTTCTTCGACGCGGCCCACGGCACCGGGGAGTCCCTGGTGCTGGCGCTGCGGCTGGAGACGGCGGCCCTGCGCGAGCGGGCGGCCGCCGGCACCCTGCCGGCGCTGCTGCGCGGCCTGGTACGGGTCCCGGCGCGCCGGGCGGCGGCCGACGGTGCGGGGGCCGGCGCGGCCGGTTCCGGCGGGGCCGCGCCGGAGGCGGCCGGGCCCGCGCTGGCCGACCGGCTGGCCGGGCTCCCGGAGGCCGAGCGGACGGAACGCCTCGTCGAGCTGGTCGTCGGACAGGTGGCCGGGGTCCTGGGGCACGCGTCGGCGGCGCTGATCGAACCGGAACAGGCCTTCAAGGCCCTCGGGTTCGATTCGCTGAGCGCCGTGGAGCTCCGCAACCGAATGAATCGAGCCACGGGGCTGCGGCTGTCGGCGACGCTCGCCTTCGACCACCCGACGCCGCTGGCGCTCGCCGCGCACGTGGGCGAGGAACTGGCCCGCAGCCGGCGGCCCTCCGCCGACCGGGTGCTGGCCGACCTGGGCCTCGTCGATGACCTGCTGTCCTCCGCCTCGGACACGGACGGGGACCGGTCCCGGATCGTGGCCCGGCTGCGGGAGCTCGCGGCGAAGTACACCGGAAACGGAACGGATCCGGCAGCCGGGTCGAAGGCTTCCGCAGCGACCCTCTCGGATGATTCAAGTGAGAATCCAGACACCCCGGTGAGCATCGAATCCGCCAGCGACGACGAGCTGTTCGCCCTGATCGACAGCGACGTGTAGCCGGCACGGACGACGGCTACTACAGGAACGGGGACCGGCTCCGCGATGGAGAACACCGAGGAGAAGCTCCGCAGTTACCTCCGCAAGGCGACCACCGACCTCCAGGAGGCCCGGCGGCGCCTGCGGGAGGCGGAGGCCGCCGCGGGCGAACCGATCGCCATCGTGGGGATGGGCTGCCGCTTCCCCGGCGGGGTCACCTCCCCGGAGGGGCTGTGGGAGCTCGTCTCCTCCGGCGGGGACGGCATGTCGGCCTTCCCCGCCGACCGCGGCTGGAACGTGGGCGCGGCCTACGCGCCGTCCGGCCACGACCCGGTCGGCGGGTTCCTGTACGACGCGGACCGCTTCGACGCGGACTTCTTCGGCATCTCCCCGCGCGAGGCCCAGGCCATGGACCCCCAGCAGCGGCTGCTGCTGGAGACCTCCTGGGAGGCCTTCGAACGGGCGGGCGTCGACCCGCTGTCGGTGAAGGGCGAACGGATCGGCGTCTTCGCCGGGCTGATGTACCACGACTACGGGACGGGCGCCGGCGAGGTCCCCGAGGAGCTGCGGGGCTACCTGGTCAACGGCAGCGCGGGCAGCGTGGCCACGGGCCGCGTCTCCTACACGCTGGGCCTGGAGGGCCCGGCCGTGACGGTGGACACCGCCTGCTCCTCCTCCCTGGTGGCGCTGCACCTGGCGGTACAGGCGCTGCGGCGCGGGGAGTGCACGATGGCCCTCGCGGGCGGTGCGACGGTCATGTCCACGCCCGTGATGTTCCTCGACTTCATGAAGCAGGGCGGGCTGGCCGCCGACGGCCGCTGCAAGTCCTTCGCCGAGGGCGCCGACGGCACCGGCTTCGCCGAGGGCGTCGGCATGCTCCTCGTGGAGCGGCTGTCGGACGCCGTGCGCCACGGGCACCGCGTCCTGGCCGTCGTACGCGGCTCCGCCGTCAACCAGGACGGCGCGAGCAACGGCCTCACCGCCCCCAACGGGCCCGCGCAGCAGCGCGTCATCCGCCAGGCGCTGGAGAGCGCGGGGCTGGGCGCCGCCGACGTGGACGCGGTGGAGGCACACGGTACGGGCACCCGGCTGGGCGACCCGATCGAGGCCCAGGCGCTGATCGCCGCGTACGGGCAGGACCGGGCCGACGGCCGCCCGCTGTGGCTGGGCTCCCTCAAGTCGAACATCGGGCACGCGCAGGCCGCGGCGGGCGTGGGCGGCGTGATCAAGATGGTGCAGGCGATGCACCACGGCGTCCTGCCGCGCACCCTGCACGCCGACGTGCCCTCCTCCGGCATCGACTGGTCGGCGGGGGCCGTGGAACTGCTCACGCGGGAGCAGCCGTGGCCGGAGACCGGCCGGGCCCGCCGCGCGGGCGTCTCCTCCTTCGGGGCGAGCGGCACGAACGCGCACGTGATCCTGGAGCAGGCCCCCGAGGCCGCCGCCGCGCAGAGCGCCGCCGGGCCGGTCTCCGGACCGGTGCCGGTGGCCCTGTCGGGGCGTTCGGCCGGGGCGCTGCGGGCGCAGGCGGCGCGGCTGCTGTCGTTCGTGGAGGCCCGCCCGGAGCTGGGCGTGGCCGAGGTGGCGCACGCGCTGACCCGCCGGGCCGAGCTGGAGCACCGCGCGGTCGTCGTGGGCCGGGACCGCGAGACGCTGGTCCGGGGCCTGACCGCGCTGGCCGCCGACGAGCCGGACGCCTCCGTCGTCTCCGGGCACGCGACGGGACGGGGGCGGCTCGCGGTGCTGTTCACCGGGCAGGGCAGCCAGCGGCCGGGGATGGGCCGGGGGCTGTACGAGGCGTTCCCGGTGTTCGCCGCCGCGTTCGACGAGGTGTGCGCGGAACTGGGCGGAGACCTCAAGGAGGTCGTCTTCGGCGACGATGCCGACGCCCTGGACCGCACGGGGACCACCCAGCCGGCCCTCTTCGCCATCGAGGTCGCCCTCTACCGGCTCGTCGAATCGTGGGGCGTCGTCCCACGGTTCGTCGGCGGACACTCGGTGGGCGAGATCGCCGCCGCGCACGTCGCCGGGGTGCTGTCGCTGCACGACGCCGCCGTCCTGGTCACCGCGCGCGGGCTGCTCATGGAGGCCCTGCCCGAGGGCGGGGTCATGGTCTCCGTCCAGGCGGGCGAGGA
>NZ_JBFBGN010000258.1:0-3877 GCF_040684675.1 Streptomyces sp. NPDC089915
CCGGGGCCTCGCGTCCGGACAGCGCGCCCGAGACCGCGTCCTTCCAGATCGGTCCGGGCAGGCCGCCGCCGAAGACCTTCGGGTAGTACTGCCCGGGAACCCAGGAGGCGTACACGGAGTTCCTGAGGGAGGGGCAGCACGCGGCCCGCCTCTCCCGGAAGCTCCGCCCGCAGCAGGGACTCCAGCAGCGCGAGCCGTTCGCGCAGGACGGCCGAGCGAGCCGCCCGCACCCCCTCCACCTCCGGCAGCAGCCGCTCGGCGAGGGCCTGGTCCAGCAGCGGACTCCCCAGGTCCGCCAGGGCCTTGAGCCGGGCCAGCCGCTCCACGACCGGCGCCGGCCCCCGCACCCACCCGATCCGCAGCCCGCCCCACACCGCCTTGGCCAGCGAGCCGACGCTCAGCACCTCCGCCCCGGCGGGGGCGTACGCCGCCACGGGCCCCGGCTCGGGCTCCGCGTCCCACAGCCGGGTGTCGTACGCCAGGTCCTCCACCAGCGGCACCCCCTCCGCGGTGCACAGCGCGGCGATCCGCTCGCGCCGCCCGGCGGACATCAGCACCCCGGTGGGGTTGTGGTAGGTCGGCGTCACATGGGCCAGCGCCGCCCCCGGCAGCGCCGCCCGGAAGCCGGCCACCCGCACCCCGTCCCCGTCCAGCGGCACCCGTCGCGGCCGCGCCCCGGCGGCCAGCAGCGCGTCGAGGCAGCCCGGCCAGCTCGGGGTCTCCACCACCACCGGCGACCCCCGCCGTACGTACAGCTGGGCCACCAGTGCCAGCGCCTGCGTGGCCCCGGTGGTGACCAGGACCTGACCGGGCGAGGTGCGCAGCCCCTGCGCGGTGTACCGGTCGGCGATCGCCGCCCGCAGCCCGGGGAGCCCGCCCGGGTGGTAGCCGGGTCCGGCGAGCAACCCGTCCAGCCCGTCCTCCAGCAGCCCGGCCAGGGCCCGGCGCACCTCCGGGGCCGCGCCCTGCGCCGCCACCGAGAGGGAAATCGTGTCCGCCGGCCCGTCCACGAGCCGCTGCACCAGCGCGGCTCCGGTCCCCCCGGGGACCCGTCCGTCGGCCGGCCGCAGCTCCGCCCGGGGCAGTCCGGCGACCCGGGTCCCGCTCCCCCGGCGGCTCACGACCGTGCCCGCGCCCCGCAGGGCGTCGTAGGCGTCGGCCACGGTGGCCCGGCTGACGCCCAGCGCGGCGGCCAGCGGCCGCTCGGCCGGCAGCCGGTCCCCGGGCGCGAGGTCGCCCGTGCGGACGGCCCCGGCCAGTGCCCCGGCGAGCCTGCGGTACAGCGGTCCGGGGCCGTCGGTCCAGCCCGCGAGTACGCCGTCCAGCCCGTCCGGCGTCCAGGCGCGCGCGGCGCAGCGGTCCACTTGTGCCTCCATTGGCCCGGGTCCCGGGCGTCCCCTTCCGGCCAGCCTAGACGCATGACCACCGGCACCCTCCTCGGCTTCCTCGCCGCCTCCGCGGCCCTGATCCTGCTGCCCGGCCCCAACCTGATCCTGATCGTGACGCGCGCCGCCGCCCAGGGCCGCCGGGCGGGCCTCGCCACGGCGGCCGGGGTGGAGTGCGCCACCGTCGTGCACCTCGCGGTCGCCGTGTCGGGCGTCGCCCGGCTGGTGACCGGCTCCCCCGCCGCCTTCCTCGCCCTGCGGTACGCGGGCGCCGCCTACCTCCTCTACCTGGGCGTACGGGCGCTGCGCGGCGGGCCGTCCGCCCTGCCCGCCGGGGAGGGGGCCGCGGCCCCCGTCCGGCTGGGCCGCGCCTGGCGGGAGGGCTTCACCGTCAACCTGCTCAACCCCAAGGTGACCCTGTTCTTCCTGGCGTTCCTCCCGCAGTTCACCGAACCCGGCGCGGCCGACCCGCAGGGGCGGATGCGGCTGCTGGGCGCGGTGTTCCTCGTCCTGGGCGCCCTCCTCGACGTCGGCTACGCCTGCACGGGCGGGATCGTCAGCCGGCTGCTGCGCCGCAGCCCGCGCGCGCTGGCCCGGCAGCACTGGGCGGTCGGCGGGGTGTACCTGGCACTGGCCGCAGCGGCCCTCCTGCCGGGCGGCCCGTGAGCGCGGCGGCCGGTGGTGCGTCGGGCGCATTTCGCGTCAACCTGCGCCCCTGTCCACGGGTGTGGGAAAGCCCCAGAACGGACTCCCCCGTCCCTCCTTCCCCCGGACGGCGCACCCCGCGGGGCCATGATCATGACGGCCGAATGGCGATCGTGTGACAGCAGGGGCCATGGACATGACCTGAGCCGCCACGGGTGAATACGGTCGAACGACGTACGACGGACGACCCACGCCGAACGTCGAACCGATCTGTCTCCCCTACCCCTTGGAGCTCTTCGTGTACCGCAAAGTGATCGCCCCGAGCGTCCTGGCCGTCTCCCTCCTGCTGGTGATCCCGGCGTCGGCGGCCAGCTCCGTACAGGGCGCGCCCGGGATCGGCGACGCCTACTACCCGGAGAGCGGGAACGGCGGCTACGACGTCTCCCACTACGACCTGCGCCTGCAGTACCAGCCGAAGACGGACCTGCTGGAGGGCACGGCCACCCTCCTGACCACCGCCAAGCAGGACCTGTCCCGGTTCAACCTGGACTTCGGCCTCAAGGTGAGCGAGATCCGGGTCAACGGGGCCAAGGCCAAGTTCGCCACTTCGGGCGCGCACGAGCTGGAGGTCACCCCCGCGCAGCCGCTGGCGAAGGGCAAGCAGGCCACCGTCGTCGTCAAGTACGCCGGAAAGCCCTCGGAGTTCAAGATCGACGGCTGGTCTGCCTGGCAGCGCACCCCGGACGGCGGCGTCGCCGCGCAGGAGCCCGACTCGGCGGTCTGGTGGTTCCCGAGCAACGACCACCCGCTCGACAAGGCCACCTTCGACATCTCGGTCAACGTCCCGGACGGCACCCAGGCCATCAGCAACGGCGTGCTCCAGTCGCAGACCTCCCGCCTCGGCTGGACCCGCTACAACTGGCGCTCCAACAAGCCGCAGGCCACCTACCTGGCCACCCTCGCCATCGGCAAGTTCGACATCACCACCGACAAGACGGCGAGCGGCCTGCCGATCCTCAACGCCTACAGCAAGGACCTGGGCGACAACGCCGGCGCGGCGAAGGCGAGCGTCGAGCGGACCGGCGAGGTCGCGGAGTGGCTGGAGTCGGTCTTCGGCCCCTACCCCTTCAACGCGCTCGGCGGCTACGTCCCGAACGTGCCCTCCGGCTTCGCGCTGGAGACCCAGACCCGGCCGTTCTACAGCCCGCGCCAGTTCGCGAACGGCGCGAACGTCTCGGTCGTCGTGCACGAGCTGGCGCACCAGTGGTACGGCGACAGCGTGTCCGTGGACAACTGGAAGGACATCTGGGTCAACGAGGGCTTCGCCCGCTACGCCCAGTGGCTGTGGTCGGAGAAGGAGGGCGAGGGCACCGCGCAGGAGCTCGCCCAGTGGACGTACGACAACCGTCCGGCCGAGGACCCGTTCTGGCAGGTCAAGCCGGGTGACCCGGGTGCGGAGAACCAGTTCCACGGGGCGGTGTACGACCGGGGCGCGATCGCGATCCAGGCGCTGCGCAACGAGGTCGGCGACGAGAAGTTCTTCCAGATCCTCAAGGGCTGGCCGACCGAGCGCGCCTACGGCAACGCGAAGGTCGGGGACTTCGTCCGCTACGCGGAGAAGGTCTCGAACAAGCCGCTCGCCCAGCTCTTCGAGACCTGGCTGTACACCCCGGGCAAGCCGTCCTTCGGCGCCCCCGCCGCCAAGCCGGGCGCCCGCTCGCTGGCCCCGTCGAAGCCGGCGGCGGAGCCGAAGTCCTGGAAGAAGATCCAGGCGACGAACACCGTCCACGAGCACTGATCCACGCCGCGGGCCCGCCCGGCCGGCCGCTGAGGGGTCCCGGCGCGGC
>NZ_JBFBGN010000259.1:0-3841 GCF_040684675.1 Streptomyces sp. NPDC089915
CGGCGGTCCCGGAGGGCTTCGCCGGCAGGACGTACCCCAGCACCTCGCACCAGAAGGTGGCGAGGCGCACGGGCTCCGCGCAGTCGAAGGTCACCTGGAACTGCTTGATCGTTGACATCGGCGCACGATAGCAGGGCCCGTCTCATCTCCCCAGGTCGGGAGGCCTGCGTTACGGACACCCCGTAAGCTCCGAAGCATGTGGAGACAGGCAGCGGCAGACGTTTTTCCCGGCACGGGCTTCAGCGAACCGGCCCAGGCATCCGACCTCGACGCGGCGGAGACGCGCCTCGGGCGGACGCTGCCGGCGGAGCTGCGGGATCTGCTGCTCGAAAGCAACGGGGTCATCGGCCACACGCACGTGGACACCGTCTGGCCCATCGATCAGATCGTCGAGAGGAACCTGCTCTTCTGGTCGGACCCGACGTTCGCCCAGCTCTACATGGCGTTTGACGCCCTCCTCTTCTTCGGCGACAACGGAGGCGGCGACCAGTTCGCCTTCGTGCAGAAGCCCGAGCGCCCGGACATCTTCGTCTGGGAGCACGAGAGCGACAGCCGTCGATGGGTTGCCAACAACCTCCAGGACTACCTGAACCGTTCTCTCCGGGCCGCTGGTGACGAGTGGTACCAGCCGTAACGCGGCAGTCCTTCTCACCAATCGATCTCTCCGTTCTCGTCAACGGAAGGATGGGCCACGGAGTCGAGCCGGTCGCTCTGATCGTGGTGTTCCATGGCCTCGGCCACCTCGTGGAGCCAGGTTCCAAGGCTCGGCCACCCGAGGAAGTAGGCATGGTCGGCGTGCGGGGCGCGACCGAGATGGTCAAGCCACAAGCCCGGGCCCGCGTCGATGAAGTGCTCATCGCCATGGCCGCCGGCGAAGGGGATCCACTTCGTTCCCCACCACGGAGACTCCTGCTCGTCCGGGTCGTCCTCGCCCTCCCAGATCCGCATGCGCCGCTGTCTCACGTCAGCGATCGCACCCGTGGAATACAGCGGGCCGCACGGCAGGATCCCGAGATGGGACGAATCCCCGTCGTGGCACAGCAGTGATGCGCGTAGGTCGGTGGGAAGAGCTACGCCCAACGCGACCTCGAGCTGGTCGATGGAATCCGGCGGCGCCGGAGGAGCAAGCTCTGCGAGTCGAGCGGGCGCATGCCGGGCCAACCATGTGTCGATGCGCTGCCAGGACGTGGCAACGGGCGGAATCACCGGGGCGATGCCGATAAGGGGCGGCTCGATCATGAGCCGAAGCATCTCACCCGAGGCCGGCGTCCGGCCGCGTCTGCCTGCGGCCCTACTGACCGAACTACATCGCACTGACCTCCTGGGCCTGGACGACCGTGCCGTGGACGGGTCATTCCGCTTGGCTCCGCAGCCTCCCGACCGGGGGCAGAGCCCGGATTTCCTCGGTCTCGAAGGACACGTGCTTGTCCCGGCCGGCGAGTACGACGGTCCGCCCGCTGAGCCGGGCGACCGTCGTGGGCCAGCCGGACCAGCCGTCCACCTGGAAGTTCTTCACGCCGACGCAGACCAGAACGAACTCGACCGCGTTGTGGCCGCGGGCCCGCCACAGGTCGGCGGCACCGGCTGGGATACCGAAGGCGGAGAACCTCAGGGTGACCGACGCTTCGCGCTCGTCGATGAGGACGGATTCGAGGTCGTAGCCGGTCAGCGGTGGTGGAGGTGAGCCGAGGACGTCGCGGAGCTCCTCGGAGCCGACCAGCTCGGCAGACCAGTCACGCTCGCTCATAGAACACCTTCGCGGTCGTGGGAGGCAGCACCCCTTGGTGCCTGCGCGGGCCGAGGGGACTCGCGAACCATCGTTGAGCCGCGTAAAGGCCGCCCTCGTCGCCGGAGCGATAGGCATTGAGGCGGCCCGCCTTGAGGGCGTGCGCGGTGAACTCCAGCGAGAACTCCGGACCGCTCACCGCGATCCTGATCCGGCGCTCCGGGGTCGGGATCCGGGGACCGAACTCGACGTCGACCACGGTGCTGTCGGGGACACCCCGCATCCGAAGGTCCTCGACCGCGAAGAACTCGATCTGGGCCTCGAAGCGGTCGCAGCCGGCTTCGGTCCAGTCCGGCGGAGCGAGGTCGGGGAAGCGGGGAAACTCGACCCGCAACGTCACGCCCTGACCGTACGGACTGAGGTGCACCGAACGGAGAACCAGGCCCTCCAGAGCCGGCAGCGCGCTGTAGAGCGCGGTGAACTGCTCGGAGCCGACCAGGAACTCCGGCCATCCGTCGGCTGACATGGGTGGGACCCCTCCGCTCCGGGCGCTTCGTGCGCGGCAAGACCGGTGGCTCCTCGGCCCGAGGAACCGCACTTGAGCCGGGAGGATACCGCCCGTCCACGGTCCGGTCGCACCTCGGCGGCTTTCGACCATCCAGCGGCTCGGTTCGCCCGAGAAGAGACCAGGCCGCACACCTTCTTCCTGCCCGCGCGCAGTACCGGCTCGGTGGGACGGGCCGATGGTCCGAGCGAGGGTGACCCGCCGCTCGGGTGTGTGGTAGATCGTCGGCGTGTGGTGGCGGACGGCCTCGGATTCGGGCGCCGGTTCTGGCCATTCTCGTCAAAGTGTGACTTTCCGGTGATCGTTCTGTGTAGTTTCGCGTTCCGAAAAGCGTCGTTCGCCCTGGCGCCCGGCGCGGTCGGTGCCTGGCGCCGTGGCGGCTCCATCCCCCTTCCGCAGACAGGAATCGTGATGACCACCCCGAGCACTGGAACACCCGGCACCGCTCCGACGAGTCCGGCCCCTGCGGCGAGCACGCCCTCCGGGTTTGAGGTGGACAGGGCGATGCTGGACGGCGCGACGCCGAACGACCTGCTCCCGTCCACGGGCAATTACCCGACGGAGGTCGTCCGGTACCAGTCGGTGGTGCTCACCGACATCCCCGGAGCAACGCCGGCGCGTGCCCTGACCGGCGCGATCGACCTCGGCGAGGAGAACCTGCCGTTCTACGACCGGCCCGCCGAGGGCATGGTCGTCACGACGGAGCAGCGCTGGTCGGCCCAGGGCGTCACGCTCGGCCGGCTGCTGCACAGCCTCGCGCTCGCGCCCGGCGAGAGCACCCGGGTCGCGGTCGTCGACTGGCAGCGCACCACCCGGGCGACGGGCGCCGAGACGGCCGGCGAGAACGAGTTGCTGACCGGCTCCACCGACCAGAACCGGTCGATCAGCGAGGTCGCGAACGCGATCGCCCACGAGGAGCAGTACGGCAGTTCCCAGGGGTTCGAGGTGGGCCAGTCGTCCAGCGAGGGCGGCAGCATCGGCGGCTCGCTCGGCGTCGTGTTCAGCGGTGGCGGCAACTGGAGCAAGTCGTCGAACTTCGGCATCGCCAGCGCGGTGTCACGCTCCACCGGGGTGCGCTCGGTGGCGCAGGAGGCGACGCAGCGGATCAGCGCGCGGACCCAGCAGCTCGCCACCGCGGCCCGCAGCCGGAACATGACGGTCGTGCGCGAGACCTCGCAGGCCGAGCAGGACCAGGTCCTCACCCGGGTCGTCACCAACTACAACCACATGCACGCCATGTCGGTGCAGTACTACGAGGTCGTCCAGGTCTACACCGTGACGACGAAGCCGACCCGGCTGGAGCGCTGCCTGTTCATCCCGCTCCAGGAGCTCACCTTCACCCACACCAGCCTCCAGCGGTACAAGGAGGTGCTCGCGTCGGTGGCGCCGGCCGACTGGGCGACGAAGATCCGCGCGGCGAACCCGTTCGACACGGTCGTGCGCAGACTCGACGCGTGCGCGGCACCGGAGGTGCCGACCACTCAGGAGTTCGCCGGGGTGGAGCTGGCCGACGTCGCCGCTTCGGCCATGGGCGTGTACGGGGTGCGCAA
>NZ_JBFBGN010000260.1:0-3838 GCF_040684675.1 Streptomyces sp. NPDC089915
CGCCCGGTGCCTCTGCCGGAGCTCCTCCAGGAGCCGCCGCTCCTCGTCCGTGGGGCCGGACCGCGGGTCCCGGGCCCACGCGGCGGCCGACAGCCGCCGCTCCCGGTGGATGTCCGCGGGGCGTCGGCCGCGCCTGTGGGGGTGCGGATCGGTGCACACCGGCCACGGCTCGTCCGCCGGCCAGAGCATCGGTCCGCCGACGGAGCTCATCGACGCGTCGGGGCTGCCCGGCCGCGGGTGCAGCCGGGTGGTCGTGCCGCGGTGGGCGGCGATCCCGGGGAAGAGCCCCTCGACGTCGAGCGGGCGCGGTGGCGTGGTCCTCGTCATGATCCCGAACCCTACGGCCGCACCCGCCCAGGCCCTCAGTCAGGCGCAATCCGTCCCTAATGCCCGGTTATGTCCATGGGTGGCGCGTGAAGTGGATCACTCTCCGCCCCGCATTCCGCATGTCTCCGGGAGGCAGGGGCAGCCGCGCCACCGGGCGACCGGCAGCGGCGCCCTGGTTCCCCGGGCGACCGGCGGGGGATCCGAAGGAACGAAAGGCAATACCCGACGTGACCGCAGCACAACAGGCCATCCACGTGGGCGGCGAGTGGCGAGCCTCACTCTCCGGAGACGACCGCCGGATCATCGACCCCGCCGACTCCACCGCCTTCGCGGTCGTCGAGGAGGGCGGGGTCCGGGACACCGACGACGCGGTGGCCGCCGCCCGCGCCGCGTTCGACGCGGGCGCCTGGCCCCGTACGCCGGTCGCCGAGCGCGCCGCCCTGCTGCGCCGGGTCGCCGACCGGCTGGAACGCGACCGGGAGCGGATCGGCGCCCTGGAGAGCCGGGACGCGGGCAAGACGCTGGAGGAGGGCCGCACCGACGTCGACTGCGTGCGCGCCGCCTTCCGCTACTTCGCCGACCTGGTGGAGAAGGAGAGCGCGGAGCGCGTCGTCGACGCCGGTTCGCCGGACGTCCACAGCGTCGTCGTCCACGAGCCGGTGGGCGTCTGCGCGCTGATCACCCCGTGGAACTATCCGCTCCTCCAGGCCAGCTGGAAGATCGCGCCGGCCCTCGCGGCCGGCAACACCTTCGTCATCAAGCCCAGCGAGATCACCCCGCTCAGCACGGTCGCCCTGGTGGAGCTGCTGCTGGAGGCCGGGCTCCCGCTCGGCGCCGCCAACATCGTCACGGGCCCCGGCCACACCGTGGGCGCCCGGCTCGCCGAGCACCCCGACGTCGACCTGATCTCGTTCACCGGCGGGCTCGTCAGCGGCACCAAGGTCGCGCGGGCGGCGGCCGAGGGCGTCAAGAAGGTCGCGCTCGAACTGGGCGGCAAGAACCCCAACATCGTCTTCGCGGACGCCTGCGCCACCCCCGAGGGCTTCGACACCGCCGTCGACCAGGCCCTCAACGCCGCGTTCATCCACAGCGGCCAGGTCTGCTCGGCCGGCTCCCGCCTCATCGTCGAGGAGCCGCTGCGGGACCGGTTCGTCGCCGAACTGTCCCGCCGGGCCGAGCTGATCCGGCTGGGCCGCGGCACCGACCCCGGCGTCGAGTGCGGGCCGCTGGTCTCGGCCGCCCAGCGGGTGCGGACCGAGGAGTACGTGGCCTCCGCCCTCGCCGAGGGCGCGGTGCTCCGCGCCGGCGGGGTCAGGCCCGAGGGCCCCGGCTTCTTCTACCGGCCCACCGTCCTCGACCGCTGCCACCGCGGCATGCGCGTGGTGCGCGAGGAGGTCTTCGGCCCGGTCCTGACCGTGGAGACCTTCCGCACCGAGGAGGAGGCCGTCGCCCTCGGCAACGACACCGAGTACGGCCTGGCCGGCGCGGTGTGGACCGCCGACGAGGAGCGGGCCGGTCGGGTGGCCGGGCTGCTGCGCCACGGCACCGTCTGGATCAACGACTTCCACCCGTACCTGCCGCAGGCGGAATGGGGCGGCTTCGGCAAGTCCGGCATCGGCCGAGAACTGGGTCCCACCGGCCTCGCCGAGTACCGCGAGGCCAAGCACGTCTACCGGAACCTCGCTCCGCGCCCCGTCCGCTGGTTCGCCGGCGGACAGGACGACGGCGCACGCGGCGAGGACCAGAAGGACCAGGACCAGGCATGAACCACCATCCCCCCACACACCACCAGCCCCTCACTCCCGGCCAGGCCCCCACGCCCGGCCCGTACGACGAGCAGCTGTACGACTACGTCGTCGTCGGAGGCGGGACCGCCGGCTCCGTGATCGCCTCCCGGCTGACCGAGGACCCCTCCGTCAGCGTGGCCGTCATCGAGGGCGGACCCAGCGACGTCGGCCGCGACGACGTCCTCACCCTGCGCCGGTGGATGGGCCTGCTCGGCGGCGAACTGGACTACGACTACCCCACCACCGAGCAGCCCCGCGGCAACTCCCACATCCGCCACAGCCGGGCGCGGGTGCTGGGCGGCTGCTCCTCGCACAACACGCTCATCTCGTTCAAGCCGCTGCCCTCCGACTGGGACGAGTGGGCCGAGGCCGGAGCCGAGGGCTGGGACGCGGCCTCCATGGACCCGTACTTCGACCGGCTGCGCAACAACATCGTCCCGGTCCACGCGGACGACCGGAACGCCATCGCCCGCGACTTCGTGAAGGCGGCGCAGGGCGCCCTCGGCGTCCCCCTCGTGGAAGGGTTCAACGAGGACGCCTTCCACGAGGGCGTCGGCTTCTTCGACCCGGCCTACCACCCGGAGGACAACAAGCGCTCCTCGGCCTCGGTCGCCTACCTGCACCCCTTCCTGGACCGGCCGAACCTGCACATCGCCCTGGAGACGTGGGCGTTCCGGCTGGAGCTGGAGGGGACCCGGGCCACCGGCGTGCACGTGCGCACCGCCGACGGCCGGGAGCACCTGGTGCGGGCCCGGCGCGAGGTGCTGGTGTGCGCCGGCGCCGTCGACTCGCCGCGGCTGCTGCTGCACTCGGGCATCGGACCGCGGGCGGACCTGGAGGAGCTGGGCATCCCGGTCGCGCACGACCTGCCGGGGGTCGGCGAGAACCTCCTCGACCACCCCGAGTCGGTCATCGTGTGGGAGACGAACGGTCCGATACCGGAGAACTCGGCCATGGACTCGGACGCCGGGCTGTTCGTCCGCCGGGACCCGGCCGCCCAGGGGCCGGACCTGATGTTCCACTTCTACCAGGTGCCGTTCACCGACAACCCGGAGCGGCTCGGCTACGAACGCCCCGCCCACGGCGTGTCGATGACCCCGAACATCCCCAAGCCGCGCAGCCGCGGCCGGCTCTACCTGACGAGCGCCGACCCCGGGGTCAAGCCGGCGCTGGACTTCCGGTACTTCACCGACGAGGACGACTACGACGGCCGGACCCTCGTCGACGGCATCAAGATCGCCCGCCGGATCGCCGCGGCCGAGCCGCTCGCCGGCTGGCTGAAGCGCGAGGTCTGCCCGGGCCCGGAGGTCACCTCCGACGAGGAGCTCAGCGCTTACGCCCGGCACGTCGCGCACACCGTGTACCACCCGGCCGGAACCTGCCGGATGGGCGCCGAGGACGATCCGCTCGCCGTCGTCACGCCCGACCTGAGGATCCGGGGCCTGTCCGGCGTCCGGATCGCCGACGCGTCCGTCTTCCCGACCATGACCGCCGTGAACCCGATGATCGGCGTGCTGATGGTCGGGGAGAAATGCGCCGAACTGCTGGGAGGCACCAGCCGATGAGCCGACCGAACGCACACGTGAACGCCCGGCCGGGGAGCACGGCAGGCGTCGGCGCCGAGTCCGTCTTCGCCGTCCGGAACCTGTGGAAGGATGACCGAAGAACTCTCACCCGCCGAGCGGTACGCCGCTGCCCGGATCCGCGCCGCCGAAGAGGCCTCC
>NZ_JBFBGN010000261.1:0-3817 GCF_040684675.1 Streptomyces sp. NPDC089915
GGCCCTGGAACACCGGCCCGTACTCCAGTCCGGCCGCGCCCAGCGTCTCGTACAGCCCTTCCGTGTCGAGCCGTTCGGCCCCGGCCGGCGGCCACACGGCCGGGCCCGTCTCGGGGGCCGGGCCGGCCACGGCCACCGAACCGGTGGCGTGCCGGGTCCACGGGGTGTCCTCGGGGGCGTCCTCGGACCGCGAGTACACCGTGACGGGACGCGGACCCCGCCCCTCGTCCGCCGCCTCGCCGACCAGGACGCGCAGCTGGACGCCGCCGTCCTCGGGCAGCACGAGGGGGGCTTCGAGGGTCAGCTCGTCCAGGAACCCGCAGCCGGTCTCGTCGCCGGCCCGCACCGCGAGCTCCGCGACGGCCGCGCCGGGCACCACGAGCCTGCCCATCACCCGGTGGTCGCCGAGCCAGGCCTGCGCCCGGGCGGTCAGCCGGCCGGTGAACATCACCCCGTCGGAGTCGGGGAGGGCGATCGCGGCACCGAGCAGCGGGTGCCCGGCCGCCTTGAGGCCGACCGACACCACGTCCCGCACGGCCTCCTGCCCGGCGTCCTCCAGCCAGAACCGCTGCCGCTGGAAGGCGTACGTGGGCAGGTCGACGCGGGAGGCACCGGACTCGGCGAAGAAGGTGTCCCAGTCCACGGACATCCCGCAGAGGGCCTCCCAGTCCAGGTCGACACCGTGGCGGTGCAGATCGGAGACCGCCGTGGTCAGCGTCCCCGCCTCGTCGCGGCCCCTGCGGAGGGTGGGGACGAGAGCGGTGCCCTCGCCGGTCAGGCAGGGGCGGGCCATGGCCGTGAGGACCGCGTCCGGGCCCAGTTCGAGGAGGACGGAGGCGCCTTCGGCCTCCAGGGTGCGGACGGCGTCCTGGAAGCGGACGGCCTCGCGGACGTGGCTCACCCAGTAGTCGGGGCGGGCGATCTCGTCCGTGACGAGGCCGCCGGTGAGGGCGGAGACGAAGGGGATGTTCGGCGTCCGGAACTCCAGGCCGGAGATGGCGGTGCGGAACTCCTCCAGCATCGGGTCCATCAGCGGGGAGTGGAAGGCGTGGCTGACGCGCAGGGCCTTGGACTTGACGTCCTGGGCCGCGAGCAGCGCGACCACGCCCTCGACGGCTTCCTTCGCCCCGGAGATCACCACGGCCTCGGGCCCGTTGACGGCCGCGATGGCCGCCCCCGGAACCAGCAGCGGGACCACCCGCTCTTCGCCCGCCCGGACGGAGACCATGATCCCGCCCTCGGGGAGGGCTTCCATGAGCTTGCCGCGTGCGGTGACCAGGGTGGCTGCGTCGCGCAGCGACAGCACCCCGGCGACGTGTGCGGCGGCG
Organism: Streptomyces sp. NPDC089915; assembly: GCF_040684675.1. NCBI lineage: Bacteria > Bacillati > Actinomycetota > Actinomycetes > Kitasatosporales > Streptomycetaceae > Streptomyces > Streptomyces sp. NPDC089915. The sequence goes on from NZ_JBFBGN010000261.1 coordinate 1,329, forward strand.
ATCTCACCGACCGAGTGCCCGCCGACGAAGCGCGGGACGACGCCCCAGGCCTCGACGAGGCGGTACAGGGCGACTTCGATGGCGAACAGGGCCGGCTGCGTGGTCCCCGTACGGTCGAGAGCCTCCGGGTCCTCGCCGAAGACGGCCTCCTTGAGCCCGTCGCCGAGTTCCGCGCACACGGCGTCGAAGGCGGCGGCGAACACGGGGAAGGCTGCGTACAGTTCGCGGCCCATTCCGGGCCGCTGGCTGCCCTGCCCGGTGAACAGCACCGCGGGCCCGCCGGCCGGGCCGCCCGGCGTGGACGGGACAGTCGCGGAGGACCCGTCGCGGGCGAGCGTGCGCAGGCCGCCCAGGATCTCCTCCCGGTCCCGGCCCACGACCACCGCCCGGTGTTCCATCTCGGTCCGCCCCATCAGGGAGTACGCCACGTCGGCGACGGCCAGTTCGGGCCGCGCCTCGACGTGCGCCAGCAGGCGCTGGGCCTGCGCCCGCAGGGCCTCGGCCGAACGGCCCGAGAGCATCCACGGCACCAGCGCGCCGTCCGCGAGGGGCTGCCCGGCAGCCCCGGCGGCCGGCTCCCGCTCGGGGGCTTGTTCCAGGATGACGTGGGCGTTGGTCCCGCTGATCCCGAACGAGGACACCCCCGCGCGGCGCGCGCGGCCGGTCTCGGGCCAGGCCCGGTCCTCGGTCAGCAGCTCCACGGCGCCCGCCGACCAGTCGACCTGGGACGAGGGGGAGTCGACGTGCAGGGTGCGCGGGAGCACCCCGTGCCGCATGGCCTGCACCATCTTGATGATGCTGGCGACACCGGCGGCGGCCTGCGTGTGGCCCAGGTTGGACTTCACCGAGCCGAGCCACAGCGGCTCGCCGCCCTCGCGGTCCTGGCCGTAGGTGGCGAGGAGGGCCTGGGCCTCGATGGGGTCGCCGAGCTTGGTGCCGGTGCCGTGGGCTTCGACGGCGTCGACGTCGGCGGTGGTGAGTCCGGCGGAGTCGAGGGCCTGGCGGATGACGCGCTGCTGGGAGGGCCCGTTGGGGGCGGTCAGGCCGTTGCTCGCGCCGTCCTGGTTGACGGCGGAGCCGCGGACGACGGCCAGTACCGGGTGTCCGTTGCGCACGGCGTCCGAGAGCCGCTCCACGAGGAGCATCCCGACGCCCTCGCCCCAGCCGGTGCCGTCCGCGCCGTCCGCGAAGGACTTGCAGCGGCCGTCGGGGGCCAGCCCGCGCTGGCGGCTGAACTCCACGAAGGTGCCCGCCGAGGACATCACCGTCACACCGCCCGCGAGGGCCATCGTGCACTCCCCGCGCCGCAGGGCCTGCGCGGCGAGGTGCAGCGCGACCAGCGAGGAGGAGCAGGCGGTGTCCACGGTGACCGCCGGGCCCTCCAGACCGAACAGGTACGAGACGCGGCCCGAGGCCACGCTGCCGCTGCTGGCGGTGCCGCGGAAGCCCTCCAGCTCCTGCGGGATCGAGGAGAGCCGCGTCAGGTAGTCGCGGTACATCAGCCCGGCGAAGACGCCCGTACGGGAGCCCTTCATCGCCTTGGGGTCGATCCCGGCCCGCTCGAAGGCCTCCCAGGTGGCCTGGAGCAGCAGCCGCTGCTGCGGGTCCATGGCGAGGGCCTCGCGCGGGGAGATCCCGAAGAACTCCGCGTCGAACTCGGCGACGTCGTGCAGGAAGCCGCCCTCGCGGGTGTACGAGGTGCCCCGGTGCTCGGGGTCGGGGTGGTAGAGGGCGTCGAGGTCCCAGCCGCGGTTCTCCGGGAAGCCGGAGACGCCGTCCTCGCCGGAGGCCACCAGCCGCCACAGGTCCTCGGGGGTTTCGACGCCGCCCGGGTAGCGGCAGCTCATGCCGATGATCGCGATCGGCTCGTCGTCGGCGGCCGCCACCGGGGCGGCCGCCTCCCCGTCGCCGTCCTCGCCGACCAGTTCGGTCCGCAGGAACTCGGCGAGGGCGGCCGGGTTGGGGTGGTCGAAGACCACCGTCGAGGACAGCCGGACGCCGGTCTCGGCCATCAGCAGGTTGCGGAACTCGACCGCCGTCAGGGAGTCGAAGCCCAGCTCGCGGAAGGCCCGCCCGGAGTCCACCGCACCGCCCGCGCCGTGCCCGAGGACCGCCGCGGCCCGCGTGCAGACGAGGTCCAGCAGGTGGGCCCGCTGTTCGGCCCGGCCCAGCGCCGCCAGCCGGTCCCCGAGGGAGGACCCCGTACCGGCGGCCGCCGCCGCGACACCGCGCCGCCGGGTGGTGCCGACGAGGGTGCGGAGCAGGGCGGGGACCTGGTCGCGGGCGCGGAGGGTGGGCAGGTCGAGGGGGACGGGGACGAGGAGGGGCTCTTCGGTGGCGAGGGCGGCGTCGAAGAGGGCGAGGCCCTGGTCGACGGTGAGGACCTGTACGCCGGAGCGGCCGATGCGTTCGACGTCCTCGTCGGAGAGGGTGTCGCCCATGCCGCCGACCCCGGCCCACAGGCCCCAGGCCAGGGCCAGGCCGGGCAG
>NZ_JBFBGN010000262.1:0-3628 GCF_040684675.1 Streptomyces sp. NPDC089915
TCCATCAGCAGCGGGTTGGTGAGCACCCCGTGCTCGGCGACGTACGCGTCCACGTCGTCCTGCGTCCAGCGGGCGATCGGCGAGACCTTGACCTTGCCCCGTTTGGCGTCCCAGCCGACCACGGGCGTGTGCGCCCGGGTGGGGGACTCGTCGCGGCGCAGGCCCGTCGCCCAGGCGTCGTATCCGGCGAGGCCCTCGTCGAGGGGGCCGACCTTGCGCAGGGCGCAGCAGAGGTCGGGGTCGCGGTCGTACAGCCTCGGTCCGTACTCGGCGTCCTGCTCGGCGACCGTCCGGCGCGGCATCAGCGTGAGGAGGTTGACGTCCATCACGGCCTCGACCGCGTCGCGGGTGCCGATGGTCTCCTCGAAGTGGTAGCCGGTGTCGAGGAAGACCACGTCCACCCCGGGCATGACCCGGGAGGCGAGGTGGACGACCACCGCGTCCTCCATCGAGGAGGTCACACAGAACTTCGCGCCGAAGGTGCCGGCGGCCCAGGCGAGGATCTCCGGTGCGGAGGCGTCCTCCAGTTCCCGGCCCGCCCGCTCGGCCAGTTCTTTTCGGTCTGCGTGTGCCTGAGTCGTCGTCACCCGGCGGCTCCTTAGAAAGGGGAACGCGGCGAACCGGTCAGGGAATTTTCTGAGGCGAGATTAGCAAGGGCCGCACATGAAGCACTGACGTTTCGCTGACCGGCGGCATTTTCCGGACGAATGAGTTATTGCAAGCCGCCGACCAGCTGTTTTGTTTATTTCCTGAGGTTTTGCGGGGTGCGGTCAGGGGCCGGTAAGCGGTGGATCAGCGGACCGCCAGCGCCCTTGTGCGACAGTGACCGGAAAGCGCACCGCCGATTCCCCCCATATCCCGTCCGATATCCCCGGAGAGGCCCGCGGAGAAATGAGCCTGCAAGGACCGCGCCGAGGAAGGCTGATACGCCGCCTCGCACTCTGTCTGTCGGCGGTGGGACTCACCGCCTCCATGCTCACCGCGGCGGAACCCGCCGCCGCCGGCACGCCGGAGACCTGGACCTCCACCTTCCAGGGCTCGGACGGCGTCACCTACTCGGCGACCAACCACCTGGTGGCCCCCGCCGGCGGCCCGGGCCGCCAGTGGATGCTCGTCTGGTCGGGACCGGCCAAGCAGCCCGCGCCCGATTTCCTGACCGTCATCGACGCGACCCCGGGCTCCCCCACGTACGGGAAGGTCGCCAACACCGTCACCGTCGGCCCGAACAACGGCAACGAGCCGCACCACATGCAGTACGTGTGGCACAAGGGCGACCGGATCTACGCCGGCGGCATCATGAGCGACACCACCTTCGTCTTCGACGCGAAGGCCCTGCCCGCGCTGACCATCGCCGGGGTCAACACGGCCGCCGACACCCCCTGCGGCACCCTGCCCGACGCCTACCAGGTGCTGAGCGACGGGACCGCGTACGGCACCTACATGGGCGGCCCGAACGTCACCGGCCCCTGCACCTACACGGGCGGCCAGGTGCGGGTCGGCAACGGCGCCGCCGGTTCGCCGGGTGAGATCGTCCGGATCGGCCGGGACGGCAGGACCCTCGCGGAGATCCCGGCCGCCACCGAGGCGGGCGAGGACCCGGCCCAGTGCGGCAACGTCCCGGCGCTGCCGGCCGCGACCTGCGCGAACCCGCACGGCGTGGCGGTGCGCGAGGACCTGAACATCATGGTGGCGAGCGACTTCGCCGAGGCCCGCAACTTCATGACGCCGGACTCGGCGCTGAAGGAGAACCTGGCCCGCCAGACCGTCCGCGTCTTCGACATCACCAAGCGCGACGACCCGGTGCTGAAGTCGGTGTCCAAGGTGGCCGACGGGCCGCGCGGGGCGCAGGAGCAGCGGGCCTTCTTCCGCGAGTCCCGGGTGGTCATGGAGACCGCGCTGACCAACCGGCCCGGCCACAAGGGCGCGTTCGTCTCCTCGATGGCCGGCGGCGCCGTCTTCTACACCCCGGACGTCACGGCGCCCGCCCCGCAGTGGAGGGAGGTCTTCGACGACACCACCGCCTACCGGACCTTCCAGAGCGATCCGCAGATCACCGGCAGCGGGGACAACGGCAGCTGGCTGGCCGTCAGCCCCGACGACCGGTTCCTCTTCCACACGGTGATGGGCCAGTCGGTGCCGTACGGCAAGCCGCTCGACCAGACCACCGGCATGATCTACGTCCTGGACGTCCAGAGGCTCCTCGCGGCCGGCGACGGCGCGAAGTGCTCCGTCGACGAGCTCGCCGAGGCGAGCCGGGGCGGCCGGGAGCGGGACTGCCCGGAGCTGGTGAGCACCGTCCCGATCCGCGACGTCAGCTCGGGCGGCCCGCACTGGGGCGCCATGGACAACTTCAAGCGCGGCGCCGACGGCGTCTACCGGGAGACCACGCAGGTCAGCCGGATCGCGGTGGCCAACTACTTCGTCGCCGGGTCCTTCGGCGGCGGCGGCGACCACCGGGTGTGCATGTTCGACCTGGACCGGCGCGGCCGGGTGACCCTCGACCGGTCCTTCCGCGACGAGAACACCGGCAAGCCGTGCGTGGGCTTCAACCGGGCGTCCTGGCCGCACGGCGACTACGGCGACGCCCAGCCGCACGGCGTGCTGTTCGTGGTCAGCGACGGCGTCGTCCGCCGGTGAACGCGGTCCTCCTGGCGGCGGTCGTCCTGACCGCCGCCCTGGCGCTGGGCGTACTGCTGCTCCTGCGCACCCGGCTGCTCGCCCGCCGCTCCGCCGCCACGGCGTACTTCGCCGGGGCGGTGGCGTGCGCGGCCCTGGCCGGGAGCCTGGTGACGCCGGGGGGCGGGGCGGCGGGCGCGGCGGGCGCGGCGGCCGGGGGGCCGGTGCTGGGCGCGGTCCCGCTCGGCGGGCGGCAGGTGCCCGTGCTGGTGGTGCCGAACCGTCCGGGGTTCAACCTGGTGGCCGTCGCCGCCCCCGACGCCTCCGCCGGCACCGGCCGGGACCGCCTCGCGAAGGGCGGGCCCCGGCCCGGCTCGGCGCTGACCTGGGTCCCGGTCGAACTGCCGGCCGGGCCCGGGCGGGTGTGGGTCTCCGCCGGCGGGGCCGTCGCCGCGCTCCCCGTGGACACCGGGCGCGCGGGCGCCGCACCGGCTCCCGCCGGGCTGCGGGGCGCCGACGGGCCGGAGTGCGCGAGCGCCGCCGCCGGATCGGTGCTGGGCGGCGGCGCGAAGGCCCCGGCCGGCTGCCCGGCCGACGCCCTGACGCCGGCGGACGCGGCCGCGCTGCGCGAGACCGTCTCCTTCCTCGCCGGGCGCGGCGCCCGCGCCGTCTCCCTGGTCGAGGACGGCTCCCCGCGCGGCCGGGCGGCGGCCGCCGAGGTGCGCGGCGCGGCGGCCCGCGCGGGGATCTCCGTATCCGCTCCCGACGCCTCCTCCCGTCGCCCCCTGGTCGTGACCTCCGGCTGGGCGGGCGCGGACGCCGCCGTCCACGACGTGGAGGCCGGCCGCACCGTAGCCGAGGGGACGTACCTCGCGCCCTGGCTGCTGACCGCGCCGCTGCTCTCCCCGAGCGCGGGCCAGCTCATTCCGCTGCGCTACTCCCCCGGCGCCCCGGCGGCGGTGGAGTCCATCTTGTCGAGGATGAAGTTCGTCGTGCCGTTGACGATGCCCAT
>NZ_JBFBGN010000263.1:0-3620 GCF_040684675.1 Streptomyces sp. NPDC089915
CCGAAACCGACAGCACCAAGACCCTGGGCCCGGGGCAGTCGGAGAAGATCTGCACCGCGTTCCTGATCCCGGCCGGGCAAAAGCCGGCGGCGGTCGAGCTGTTCCGGGGCTTCAACGCGGAACCGGCCCAGTGGCCGCTCGGCGGCTGAGGCGGACGGAGGCGGACCGATGCCCACGCGCGCGCCGGGCGGAGGGACGGCCGTTCCGGCCTCCCCGCCCGGGGTGGAGCAGTGAGCCGACGGCGTACGGCACGTAGCGGGCGAGGCGGACCGGGCTGAGGAAGCTGTGGCCCTTCTCGTACAGCTCGAAGGCGTTGCCCCTCCGTAGCTCGTGGTCCGTGGTCCGTGGTCCGTGGCCCGGGGTCAGCCGTTTCCGCCGTGGTCGTACACCGTCACCGCCACGCCCCGAGTGGACAGCGCCCCGCTGATCAGGGGCTCCACCCTCGGCCACTTCCCGCCGGCCAGACCGCAGCCGATGCGGGGCATGTGGACGGAGGCGCCCAGTTCGAGGGCGTGGCCTGCGAGCGCGGCCAGGCACTGCTCCAGGGCGTCGTAGCGGATCGGGACGCCCGAGCTGCCCGTGCGCATGCCGCGCTGGCCGATCATGTTGGCGACCCAGGTGTCCGGCCGGACGCGGACCAGCCGGACCGCGCCGAGGCCGAAGTCGTTCCCGGCGCGGGCGCGGTGCCAGGCACGGTAGTCCCGCTCGGGCTCCGGCCAGCGCCGGGATATCGCCAGGACGAAGCCCTTACCCCAGCCGCCGAGATCGTTGCAGACGTGCGCGATGATCTTCGGCCCCTTGGCCTGCGGACTGGTGGCATCCCCGGAGATGATCGTGATCGGCGTCATTCCTCGAGCCTAAACGGGCCCACTGACAAGCCCGTTCGGCCCGGAGGCCACCGGGTAGCCGAGCGTGCGGGCCCGGTCGGCCATGACGTCGGGGTCCGCCGCCGGATCCAGCGCGCCGACCGTTCGACGGTCCAGCGGGGTGCCGGCGAGGAGTGCGGCGACGGCCCGCCGGTCGACGGGGCGCCCGTGGTACTCCTCGGCGTCAGCGCAGATGGCCTCGGCGCTGCCGTCGGCCACGAGCTCGAACAGCCAGCCGGCTCCGTCGGACTCGCCGGTCCCGAACTCCACCGGACCGCACCGCCACGCGTCCGCGCCGGTCTCGCGCCACGCGCACACCGTCGCGTCGAAGAAGTCCTCGAACCGCAGCTCCGGATCGGCCGGATAGCGGGCCAGTGCGGCGGGCAGGCCCTCCAGCAGCCCGGGCCAGTGAGCCCTGGGCCACTCCCGCCACGGCGTCGCATCGCATTCGTGGTCGAAGCCGTAGAGGAAGACCCCGGCCGGATCGAAGACGATCCCGTACAGATCACCGGAGCCGTTGTCCATCCGGGCCAGGTCCACGCCCGGGCGCCAGTCCGGGACGTAGTCGTGCCGCGAGGTGCAGCCGCCGTCGAGGACGACGTCGAGCAGCGCGAGCGCCCGGGAGCGGGCGCGCAGGCTCTCGGGGTCGGGCAGTAGCGATAGCAGTTCGTGGACGTTCATGTCGGGCATTGAACAGGCCGCCACTGACAGCGTGATCGTCATGATCCGACCGACTGGCACGTCGGCACTGGCACCGGCACCAGCACTGGCGCCCGCATGGGACGGCCGTGGATCAGGGCAGGAGTGCCCTCATCGTCTCCACCGGCGGGAGGGGTTCGCGGCCGCCGCCTCCGCGACCCGGTCGTCGGCGAGCGCGTCCCGGAGGGCGTCCGGTAGGTCCCGGCGCATCGCGACCAGCATGCGGACGGCCGGCTCCGCCGATCCGGCGAGGGCGGTGAGTTCCGTCGCGCCGGCGGCGGCGACGCGGGGGAGGAGGGGAGAGCCGGGCCTGGTGGCGGTGGTGAGCCGGGCCAGGAGGTCCAGGGGCAGGTGCGGGTAGTGGGCGAGGGAGCGCGGGACGTCGTGGCCGTCGTCCTCCGCGAGGCGGCGTATCAGGTCCTCGCCGATCGACGGGTTCTGCGCCAGCGCCGCACGGACCATCGGCACCGGATCCCCGGCCAGCCGCGCGTAGACCGGCTGCGGAAGGCCCTCGCGGGCGGCCACGGGTTTGCGCAGCAGGGCCGACGGATCGTCGGCGAACCGGGCCACGGCCGCCGTCGGCGTCGCCAGGTTGTGCAGCGCCTGCCACCGCACCCCGTGCACCGCCGACTGGTGGGAGCCGTCGCAGGCGTCTCCGGACAGCAGCGCGCAGTCGGTACGCGGGCAGTCCCGGGCGTGCACGAACGGCACCTCCTCCTGGTCGCAGACCCGGCAGGCTCCGACCGGCGGCAGGCCCTCGCCGGTGAGCAGCGCCGCCAGCAGCCGCGGCGGTGTCGCCTCGTTGGCCGCGACGGAGAGGCGCACCTCCGCGTGCGGATGCCGGGCGAGCCCGGCGGCCAGGCCGGCCGGGGCCCGGAGGGCGAGTTCGGCGACGACGCGCACGTCGGGGTCGTCCGCGAGGCGGCGCACCACCTCCTGCGGCAGGCCGGGGCACCCGGCCAGCCCCTCCCGGTGCCGGACGAGGGGATCCGCGGCGAAGTGCCGGGCCCACGCGGCCGGCCCCGTTCCGGTGTCGAGCAGGGCGAGCGCGGCGAGCGGCCGCTCGGCCGGGTCCACGTCCTGCGGGCGCAGGAGGCCGTCGTAGGCCAGTTGGACGGCGGTCTCGTCGGACCGGGCCGCCAGCGTGCGGATCTGAGTATGGGTCAGGTCCGTGCGCTGCGCCAGCGCCGTGTCCACGTCTTCGTCCGCCATCGCGATCAGCCGGTCGATCAGGTGGGACGGGAGCAGGGGGGTCACCGCGTCATCCTGCGGCACGCGACACCGGACGCGCCCGGGGTTTTCACCCCCGCCCTCGCCCCCGCCCCCAGCCCCGGCCCGGGGAAGGCGGCTCGTCGTGAGGCGGCGATGGAGTGGCGGGTGGCCCGGGGCGGCTTCCTCCGGGACACCCGCCGGTCTGCGGGCAGCCACCGGCCGGCCGTCCGGGGCGGGGCGGGCGGTGAGCAGGTTTCGAACGTTAGTGCCGGAGCGGGACGTTCCGTCCGAAGCGAAGGGGAAGTGGCCGGAAGGTGGCAGCAGGGGGCGGCGTGGCGGGCCCTCCCTGGCCTGAACTCACGGGGCGGAGCGACCGGGCAGCGGCGTGCGGGCCCGGCGGCGCCGGTCCGCTCAGTCCTCCGACGGGGGAGGGGGGTCGAGGGCTTCGACGGTGCCGGAGATGTCGGTCGTGTATCCGCCGGAGGCGTAGACACAGCTACCGGTGATGCCGGGAGGGCACTGCATGGCGGCCGCCGCGAGCAGGTTGCGGGGTTTCGGCAGGGACGGGAGGGCCGTCCAGGCGTTGGTCGCGGGGTTGTACGCATCCACGTTGGCCACAGGGCTGCCCGTGTTGTTCCCACCCACGACGTAGACGCAGGTTCCGCTCTGGCCGGGCGGACAGGTCGTGGCCGCCACTCCGGCATTGGCCCGGGGCGTCGGAACCGGAGCCATCGGACTCCAGGCGTTGGTCACCGGGTTGTAGGACTCCACCACCCTCAGGTACTGGCCGCTGACCCCGGCGGTGATACCGCCGCCGATGGCGTAGAGGCAGGTGCCCGTCTG
>NZ_JBFBGN010000264.1:0-3461 GCF_040684675.1 Streptomyces sp. NPDC089915
CCGGGGGCGGTCCCTCAGGCCGGCTTGCGCCAGACGGAGATGTGCTTCGCGGAGTCCTGGGCGAACGGGGACCCGTCCCAGTCCGCGACGCGTCGTTCCAGCTCGAGCCCGGCGATCCGTGCCATCAGGTCGAGCTCTGCCGGCCAGGCGTATCGGTGCCGGGAGTTGTCGCGCCGGTAGCCCCCGCCGTCGCCGTCGCGGGTGAAGTGGTGCGAGACGAGGATCTGCTCGACCAGGTCGAAGGTGTCGAAGCCGAGATGCTCCTCGGAGACGTCGAACGGCACCGCGAGCTGGCCAGGCGGCAGGAACCGCAGCGGTGGCACGCCCAGCTCGATGACGAACCGGCCGCCGGGCTCCAGATGACGTGCGGCATTGCGGAAGCACTCGACCTGCTCGTCCTGGGTGAGCAGGTTGGTGATGGTGTTGTAGACGAGATAGACCAGGGTGAACCCGCCCGGAACGGCGGTGGTGGCCATGTCCCCGATGATCACCGGGAGCGTGTCCTCGTCGATCTTGCGCCGCAGCACCGCCGCCATGTGCTCGGACAGTTCGATGCCCACGACCGGCACGCCGCGTTCCCGGAGCGGAACTCCCACTCGTCCGGTCCCGATGGCGAACTCCAGTGCCCGGCCGTCTCCGGCGAGCTCGGCGAGGAAGGCGAGAGCCGGTCCGAGAACGGCGGCCGAGGACGACTCGCTCTCCTCGGCGTCATAGCGGTCGGCGGTCGCACGGGTCCACAGCTCACTGCTCGTCACGAGCGACCACTCTGCCGGGTGCCAAGGGGTGCTGTCGACGCATTTACCCTCCACCGGCTCCGATCACACGATTCGGGGCAGTTTGGCGCGGGCCGGCCCCGGCTACCAGCGGTACCAACGCCCGCCGCCGGCCCTCGGCCGGGCGACGAACCCCAGGAGCCAGAGCACCAGCACGGCGATCGCGACCCACCAGAGGACCTTCAGCGCGAAGCCAGCACCGAACAGGATCAGGGCGAGCAGAAGAACGAGAAGCAGCGGAACCATGACCATCACCTCCGGGCACGCGCATGCCCCGGAATCTCCCGCGCATGCCCGGACCGCCCGAAGGGCCCGCCGACCCGGGGGTGTCAGCGACCCGGCCGGGGCGGAGCCACACCGACGCGGACCGATGCCGGCCCGGTCAACGGCCTTACAGGCCGGGCTCGCCGTCGGGTCGGCCCTCGTACCGCGACCGGAGCATTACGCTACTCCGTTCAGGGGATGCCGTGTCAGACCGGATGCGTACTGTCCGCCGCGGGCCGACCAGCGCGTTACGGAGTCGTAGAAGGAGAGCGAGATGGTGTTCGTCGGGGTCCACGGAGAGTGGGGGCGTATTGATGCCACCCGAGCCGACCTCGGATGCGGACAGGACCGGGAGAGCATCTACAAGGCGAAACCGTCGGCGCCGCTGACCTGCTACGAGTGTGACTGGCAACTACACCTGGTTCACAAGACACACGGCGCATACGACCTGTGGTTCCTCAGGCACGCCAACAACGCCCCGCACTGCGAGGTTCGGCTCGCAGGCGAGGGAATGGCCCACCACCTGCTCAAACTCGACCTCGCTCACCATGTCCGCGCAGCCGGCTGGAGTGCCGAGTACGAGGTCGCCGCCCCGGACGGATCGTGGCGGGCCGACGTGATGGCCACCTCCCCGGACGGATGCCGCCGCGTTGCCCTGGAGGCGCAGATGGCCGCCATCCCCATCACCGACATCGAGGCTCGCACCGATCGGTACCGCACCGCCGACGTCGAGGTGTGCTGGTTCACCGACCGCAAGACGGTCCCGTGGCTCGACAGCGTGCCCTCCGTGCAGATCGCCCGCCCCGACGACGGCGGCCCCGTCCAGGTCACCGCCGGAGCCTCACGCTTCGAGCCGCAGTGGTGCGATGACCGCGCCGACTGCGGGTTGTGCGAATGCCACGACTGCGGCGCGGACGTCGAGGGCAATCTGCCCTGTGGCGGCCATGGCAAGTGGCTTGCGGCCTCGCCCTTCGCCCTGGACCGGTTCGTCGCGGCCATCTGTGCCGACACCACTCGCCCCCACCGCCTACGTACCGAAGGACGACGCGACGGGGGCGAGTGGCGCTGGATCACCCGCGCCTACTTCGGACTCGAAGAGGAGCAGGTCCGGGCAACCGCCCGACGCCACGAAGTCATCGAGCGACTGGCCGCCGTCCAGCGCCGCCGGCGGGAGGCCGGACAGGCAGCGGAGCGGGACCACATCGCGGCCATCGAGGCCCTCCTCAGGCGCCAGAAGGCACTGGTCAAACCAGTGGTGGACTTCGTCTTCCACGAAGCCGGCACGTATCCGAACGTCGCCCGAGACGGCATCCCCGAGTTCGCCATGGGCGTGCCCGTATACGTAGGTGGTAAGCCGTATGCGGTCATCTGCCCCGTGGCCGGCCGCGTTCCGGCCCTCCGTGACCGCCTGGCCCCGCTGATTCTCTTTGCCGCATCCGAGCAAGAGCGCGGCCGGATCGCGGCCCAGGCCTCTGCCGGCCAGCGCATAGAAGTCCTGGCGGTCGAGGTTCCGCCCGCCACCTCCGCACAAGTCCCCTCCCGGCGAGACCAACGCGAGGTCACCGTCCAGCAGATGGTGAGCCGGATGCTCGGTATCGACCGGATATGAGGGAGCCTGCTCCGTCGGCAGTCGTTCCTCGTCGCCCTCCGCCGGCTGCCCGACGGCGGGGAAGTCAGCTCCGGCACACCGCCCGCCAACCGAAGACCACCGAGGACGGCGAGAGGCCGTACCCGGACAAACTCGGCGTGAACATGCCCCTTCCGGGCCGGCGCCCCCGGTCCGTCGAACGTTGACATCCGTCCCTCCGCCCGCCACCCTTTCACTACTTCCTTAGTGAAAGGGTGGTGAGTCGACGTGGTCGAGTACCGCATCGACCGGCGCAGTGGTGTGGCCACCTACCTCCAGATCGTGCAGCAGACCAAACAGGCCCTCCGCCTGGGCCTGTTGCAGCCCGGTGACCGCCTGCCCACCGCACGCGAGGTGGTCGAGGCGCTCGCCGTCAACCCCAACACCGTGCTCAAGGCGTACCGGGAACTCGAACGCGAAGGGCTGGTCGAGGGCCGCCGGGGGCTCGGCACCTTCGTCCGCCGGACGCTCGGCGAGGGCGGGGCCGCCGACGCCGAGCTGCGCACCGAGCTCGCCCGGTGGCTGGCGCGGGCCCGGCACGCGGGGCTGGAGGAGGACGACATCACCGCACTGTTCACCGCCGTACTGACCGGATCCGACGGGGACGAACCGAACCAGGGGGACGAAAGATGACGGCAGCATTAGAAGTGCACGGCCTCGGACGGAGGTTCAGGCGCGGCGGCTGGGCCCTGCGCGACTGCTCCTTCCGCCTGCCCGCCGGCCGCGTGTGCGCGCTGGTCGGCCCCAACGGGGCGGGCAAGTCCACCCTGCTGGCCCTGACCGCGGGCGTACTGAAG
>NZ_JBFBGN010000265.1:0-3458 GCF_040684675.1 Streptomyces sp. NPDC089915
GCCACCTATATCGCTGCACGGTCAGAGGATGACGACCTTCGGCGCCCTCGGGCGGGGGAATAGCGCACGCCCGGAATAGGTACTCTGCGCCAGTACGGCTGACGCCTAGCGCCACGTGAGAGGGTGCCGACCCGCGGGTCGGCACCCTCTTCGGCGTTCCAGGCTCGGGAGCGGGTGCATACGGGTTGGTGCGGGGGGCGGGCATGACGATCATTGAGCGGGGTCCGCGGTACGCGCGGGCCCGGGAGCGGCGCTGCGGGGGAGCGGATCGGTATGTGGAACGGTGACGAGCTGGATCTGGCCGCGTATCTGGCGCGGATCGGGCTGAAGGGCGACGGCCGGGAACTGCGGCCGGACCTCGAGACGTTGTACGCGGTGCACCGGGCCCACACCGCCGCCATCCCCTTCGAGAGCCTGGACGTCCTGCTCGGCCGCCCCGTCGCGCTGGAGGTCAAGGCCCTGGAGGACAAGCTCGTGCACGGCCGCCGCGGCGGCTACTGCTACGAGCAGAACTCGCTGCTGGCCGCCGCCCTGGAGCGGATCGGCTTCGAGGTCTCCGGGCGCGGCGCCCGCAACCGCACCCGGGGCGACACCCTGCTCGCGGTGACGCATGCGGCCCTCGTCGTCACCGTCGGCGGTGAACCGTGGCTCTGTGACGCGGGGTTCGGCTACCAGGGCCCGCGCGAGCCCGTCCCGCTCGCGCGGCCCGGGGCCGAGGTCCGCCAGGGGCCGTGGACCTTCGCCGTCCACGAGGAGGAGGACGGCGTCCTCGTCCTGCGCATCCGCCGCGGTGACGCGTGGCGCGACCTGTACGCCTTCTCCCCGCAGCGCTACCACCCCGTCGACTACGTCGTACTGAACCACTACAGCTCCACGCACCCCCGCTCCTCCTTCGTCGGGCGGACCCTCGTCCAGCTCCCGGGGGACGAGGTGCGCACGACGCTCGTGGGGCGGGAGCTCATGCGCCTGTACCCGGACGGGCGGACCGAGCGGGAGACCGTCGGACCGGACGGGCTGCTCGCCCTGCTCGACCGGGAGTTCGGCCTTCGCCTGCCCGCGCGAGATGCGGCCGAACTGGTACGGATCCACCGCTCCGAGGACTGACCGGGTCCGGGTCCGGGCCCGTACGATGGCGCGGTGCTGGTCAAGTGGATTCGCTGCACGGTGACGGACCGACGCGGGTTCGAGCGCGGGCAGCGCAAGTGGGCGGGGCTGCCCGGCGAACCCGGATTCCGGGGGCAGGGCGGCGGCTGGAGCAGAGGCCGGCAGGGGGTCGCGCATGTCTTCGCGTTCTGGGAGAGCCGTTCCTTCTACGACTCCTTCATGGCCCGCTCGCACGACAGGCTGGCGGCCGCGCAGAGCGGCACCTACACCGACGCGCGGGTCACGCTCTTCGACTACCGCTTCGACGTGAAGACCGGCTTCGAGCCGCGCTTCAGCGACGCCGACGTGGTCCGGGTCGCCCACACCCGCGTCCGTGAAGGCCGGGTGGAGCACTTCGCGCTGATGCAGGAGAAGGTCTGGAACCCCGCCATGGCCGGTTCGCCCGGGATGATCCGGGGGCTCTTCGGGGAGGCGCCGGGCCGGGAGTTCCTCGTCCTGTCCATGTGGCGCGCGGCCGCCGAGCACGGCAAGTACCGGCAGGAGCGCGTGGAGCGGCTCTCGCTGCGCGCCCAGACCGAGGCCGACGTCGAGGCGCTCACCGGGGACGTCGTGGACCTCGAACCGAGCTGGACGGTATGACCGTACGACGGATCACCGCCGGTGACCGGCGTGCCCGGGGCGTTCGCGCCCCGGGGGGCCGCATAGGGTCGGGGCATGGTCCGACCACGGCGCATCGTCCTCGTCCGGCACGGGGAATCGGAGGGAAACATCGATGACACGGTGTACGAGCGCGAGCCCGACCACGCCCTGCGGCTGACCCGGTCCGGCCGCGAACAGGCGGCGGAGGCCGGGGTCCGGCTGCGCGAGCTCTTCGGCGAGGAGCACATCAGCGCATACGTCTCTCCGTACCGCCGCACCCTCCAGACCTTCCGCGAGCTGCGCCTGGACCCCGCGCGGGTGCGGATGCGCGAGGAGCCCCGGCTGCGCGAGCAGGACTGGGGCAACTGGCAGGACCGTGACGACGTCAAACTCCAGAAGGCCTACCGCGACGCCTACGGGCACTTCTTCTACCGGTTCGCCCAGGGCGAGTCGGGCGCCGACGTCTACGACCGCGTCGGCTCCTTCCTGGAGAGCCTCTACCGCAGCTTCGAGGCCCCCGACCACCCCGAGAACGTCCTCCTCGTGACGCACGGCCTGACGATGCGGCTCTTCTGCATGCGCTGGTTCCACTGGTCGGTCGCCGAGTTCGAGGCCCTCTCCAACCCTGGGAACGGAGAATTCCGGATCCTGTTGCTGGGTTCCGACGGCCGTTACCGGATGGACCGCCCGTTTGAGCGGTGGACCACACCCGAGCCTTATGACCTGGACGGCTAAAGTGGCGCGCGATGACCGCTGATTCCGCTTCCGAACGGCGCTACGCGCGCGCCCTGTCCAGCCTCCGCGGGCTGGCCCTGGGGGACGCCCTGGGCTCCCAGTACTTCGTCCCCGTGAACTACCCGCTGCTCAAGCGGCGCGAGCTGCCGGCCGGCAGCGAGCCGTGGCAGTGGACCGACGACACCGAGATGGCCTGCTCGGTGGTGGCCGTGCTCGCCGCCCACGGGCGCATCGACCAGGACGCGCTGGCGTCCTCCTTCGCCGAGCACCACGACTTCGACCGGGGCTACGGTCCCGCCGTGAACCGGATGCTGCGCCTGGTCCGCGAGGGTGAGGACTGGCGCACCCTGGCCGCCGAGCTCTTCAACGGGCAGGGTTCCTGGGGCAACGGCGCCGCCATGCGGATCGCTCCGCTGGGCGCCTGGTACGCCGAGGACCCCGAGCAGGCCACCCACCAGGCGGAGATCTCCGCCTACACCACCCACCAGCACCGCGAGGCGGTGTGCGGGGCGATGGCCGTCGCCGCCGCGGCCGCGCTGGCGGCCGCCCCGGCCGGGCCGCCGACAGCCGAGGAGCTGCTGGACGGGGTGATCGCGCTGGTGCCGCGCAGCGCCGTGGGCGCGGGCGTGCGCCGGGCGCGGGACATGCTGGACTACGGCGACGCGAACACCGTCGCGGCCGTCCTGGGCTGCGGCCGGCGTACCAGCGCCCACGACACGGTGCCGTTCGCCCTGTGGTCGGCCGCACGGGCGCTGGACGACTTCGAGCGGGCCTTCTGGACCACCGCCCAGGTGGGCGGGGACGTGGACACCACCTGCGCGATCGTGGGCGGGGTCCTGGGCGCGCGCGGCGCCGGCGCGCTTCCTCCGGCCTGGCTGGACCGGACGGAGGCCCTGCCGGCCTGGCTGCCGGAGGTACCGGCCTGACGCGGCCGCCAAGGGCTCGACGTCGAGGACCCGGGTGCGGGGGCACTCCCCCCG
>NZ_JBFBGN010000266.1:0-3410 GCF_040684675.1 Streptomyces sp. NPDC089915
TACTGCAGGGGGGACCCTGTGGGAGAGTAGGACGCCGCCGAACAATCATTGTGGGAAAGCCCCGCACCAGTCATGGTGCGGGGCTTTTCTGCGTTCCGGGCCCGCCCGGGGTCTCCTGTAGGGTCAGGGGAGCATAGATTCGACATTTCTACAGTCACAGTGGAGGCCCCCGGGTGGAGGTCCAGGAGACTCGGGTCCAGACTGACCGAATTTTCACCATTCCGAACATCCTCAGCATGGCCCGCCTCGTCGGCGTGCCGCTGTTCCTCTGGCTCATCCTCGCCAAGCACGACGGTTGGGCATTGCTCGTGCTCATGCTGAGCGGCGTCAGTGACTACCTCGACGGGAAACTCGCGCGGCGCTGGAACCAGATCAGCAAACTGGGCCGGCTCCTGGACCCCGCAGCCGACCGGCTCTACGTCCTGACCACGCTCTTCGGGCTCACCTACCGGGGGATTCTGCCCCTCTGGGTCACCGCGGCGCTGCTGGCCCGCGAGGCAATGCTGCTGGTCATGGTGTGGATCCTGCGCCGGCACGGCTATCCGCCGCCCCAGGTCAACTTCCTCGGCAAGGCCGCCACCTTCAACCTGATGTACGCCTTCCCACTGCTCCTGCTCAGTGACGGTACGGGGTGGTTGGCCTGGATGGCGTCCGTTTTCGGATGGGCGTTCGCAGGATGGGGTACAACGCTCTATTGGTGGGCAGGAATCCTTTACGTGGTGCAAGTCCGCCGTCTGGTCAAGGCGGACGCCACGGCCGATTGAGCTCACTCGGCGCCGGTGCTGACGCGGAGGAGTAGCGGAGTATCCGTCCGAGACGGGTGAGGTCGGCCAGACCGTCATCTCTCTAGGAGGACTCTTCCGACATGAAGGCCGTCGTGATGGCCGGTGGCGAAGGAACGCGGCTTCGCCCCATGACCTCAAGCATGCCCAAGCCGCTCCTGCCGGTGGCGAACCGGCCGATCATGGAGCACGTGCTCAGGCTGCTCAAGCGGCATGGGCTGAGCGAGACCGTGGTCACAGTCCAGTTCCTGGCGTCACTCGTCAAGAACTACTTCGGTGACGGCGAGGAGCTCGGGATGGAGCTCACCTACGCCAACGAGGAGAAGCCACTCGGCACCGCCGGCAGCGTGAAGAACGCCGAGGAGGCCCTGAAGGACGACACCTTCCTGGTCATCTCCGGCGACGCGCTCACCGACTTCGACCTCACCGACCTCATCAGCTTCCACAAGGAGAAGGGCGCACTCGTCACGGTGTGCCTCACCCGGGTGCCGAACCCGCTGGAATTCGGCATCACCATCGTGGACGAAGAGGGCAAGGTCGAGCGCTTCCTCGAGAAGCCGACCTGGGGGCAGGTGTTCTCGGACACCATCAACACCGGCATCTACGTGATGGAGCCGGAGATCTTCGACTACGTCGACCCGGACGTCTCGGTCGACTGGTCCGGCGACGTCTTCCCGCAGCTGATGAAGGAAGGCCGGCCGATCTACGGCTACGTGGCCGAGGGCTACTGGGAGGACGTGGGCACGCACGAGAGCTACGTCAAGGCGCAGGCCGACGTGCTCGAGGGCAAGGTCCAGGTCGACATGGACGGCTTCGAGATCTCGCCCGGGGTGTGGATCGCCGAAGGCGCCGAGGTGAGCCCGGACGCCGTGCTGCGCGGCCCGCTGTACATCGGTGACTACGCCAAGGTCGAGGCCGGGGCGGAGGTCCGCGAGCACACCGTCGTCGGATCGAACGTGGTCGTCAAGAGCGGGGCCTTCCTGCACAAGGCCGTCGTCCACGACAACGTCTACATCGGGCCGCACAGCAACCTGCGCGGCTGCGTCATCGGCAAGAACACCGACATCATGCGGGCCGCCCGCATCGAGGACGGCGCCGTCATCGGCGACGAGTGCCTCGTCGGTGAGGAATCGATCGTGCAGGGCAACGTACGCGTCTACCCCTTCAAGACGATCGAGGCCGGCGCCTTCGTCAACACCTCGGTCATCTGGGAGTCGCGCGGCCAGGCCCACCTGTTCGGCGCGCGCGGGGTCTCCGGGATCCTGAACGTGGAGATCACCCCCGAGCTGGTGGTGAAGCTCGCCGGGGCCTACGCGACCACCCTCAAGAAGGGGGCGATCGTCACCACGGCCCGTGACCACTCCCGCGGCGCCCGAGCGCTCAAGCGCGCCGTGATCTCGGCGCTCCAGGCCAGCGCCATCGACGTCCGCGACCTGGAGAACGTCCCGCTGCCCGTGGCCCGTCAGCAGACGGCCCGCGGCGCGGCGGGCGGGATCATGATCCGGACCTCGCCCGGGGTGCCGGACTCGGTGGACATCATGTTCCTCGACGAGCGGGGAGCGGACCTCTCGCAGGCGCAGCAGCGCAAGCTGGACCGCGTCTACGCACGTCAGGAGTACCGCCGGGCCTTCCCCGGGGAGATCGGCGACCTCCAGTTCCCGTCGAGCGTCTTCGACTCGTACACCGGCTCGCTGCTGCGGCGGGTGGACACCACCGGGATCGCCGACTCCGGCCTGAAGGTGGTCGTGGACGCCTCGAACGGCAGCGCCGGGCTCGTCCTGCCCAGCCTGCTCGGCCGGCTCGGGGTGGACGCCCTGACGATCAACCCCGGGCTCGACGAGTCCCGGCCGACCGAGACCCACGAGTCCCGGCGCGCCGGACTGGTGCGGCTCGGGGAGATCGTCGCCTCGGCCAGGGCGGCCTTCGGCGTGCGGTTCGACCCGGTCGGCGAGCGGATCTCCCTCGTCGACGAGCGGGGCCGGATCATCGAGGACGACAGGGCGCTGCTCGTCCTGCTCGACCTGGTGGCGGCGGAGAAGCGCAGCGGCAAGGTGGCCCTGCCGGTGACCACGACCCGGGTCGCCGAGCAGGTGGCGGCGTACCACGGCACGCAGGTGGAGTGGACGACGACCTCGCCCGACGACCTGACCCGGGTGGGCCGCGAGGAGACCACGATCTTCGGCGGCGACGGCCGGGGCGGCTTCATCGTCCCGGAGTTCAGCAGCGTCTTCGACGGATCGGCGGCCTTCGTCCAGCTCATCGGGCTGGTCGCGCGGACCCAGCTCACGCTGAGCCAGATCGACTCCCGCATCCCGCGGGCGCACGTGCTCAAGCGGGACGTGCCGACCCCGTGGGCGGCCAAGGGGCTCGTCATGCGGCGGGTGGTGGAGGCGGCCGGCGAGCGGCAGGTGGACACCACCGACGGCGTGCGCGTGGTCGAGGCCGACGGCCGGTGGGCGCTGGTCCTGCCGGACCCGGCGGAGGCCGTCACCCACCTGTGGGCCGAGGGCCCCGACGACGCGTCGGCGCAGGCCCTGCTGGACGTCACCCCGGACGCCGACGACGCCGGCGAGAACGCAGAGGCGAGCGCGTGAACGGGCTGCCCATGACCGTCCCGGCGCCGGCCGG
>NZ_JBFBGN010000267.1:0-3396 GCF_040684675.1 Streptomyces sp. NPDC089915
GTGGCCCTCGTCGGCCTCCCTGCGGACGACCGCGGGACGGTCGAGGGTGTGCTTGCCGAGGAGAAATCGCTCACGCAGCTCCCTGAGCACGAGCAGGGCGAGCGCCAGCGCCGGCAGCAATGCCAGCAGCCCGGCCCCGCCGGCGGCGGCGATGGCACCGACCCCCGCGCCGACGACGGCTCCGTGGGACTCCACGAATTCCTCGATCTCTTTGGAGGCCTGCTCCAGCACGCCTTTGAGGAAGCTACCGTCCGCGCAGGCCCGGTCGAGGAAGCTCGGCTCCCCGGACCGGTACGGATGGTCTTCGTCAGGGGTGTAGGGGAAACTGCGCCCGGCGAACTGATAAACAGGTGCCTGATTCAGCTGTTCGGCAACCGGGTCGTTCACGCGAGCGCCGACCCTTTGGGCCTGGCCTTCAGGAGCCGCGTCAAGATCCATCTGCCACCGCTTGGTGACGCCGACGAGATTGCGGCCGAAGTTGAGATGAGGCGTCAGGCAGACGGAGATCTGGAGGAACCGCTGCCGGAATCCAGTGTGGCCGGGGGCGCTGTCGGTGTAGAGCGGGCCTTCACGATCGCCGATCTGCCGGCGGACGTCCTGCCACAGGTGCAGACGCCGGCGCTCCCACAGCGAGTACTGCCGCTGGGCGCGCAGAACCACAGAGTAGATGATTCCGAAACGGCCGACCGATACCAGAACGGCCTTGAACGTGCGGTTGTCGGCTTCGCGGATGATGGTGAAGTTGTCGGGCCCGCCGTATTCCGGGCGGTCGTACAGGGCGGTCAGCAGCGTGTCGTCGGTGAGCTGGGGTGCCCAGCGTTCGTCGACGCGTTCGATCCAGTATTGCCGGCCGCCATCGGCGACGAGATGGATGGCCATGACGGCGTCGGTGAGGGGGCCGCGGTCGAAGTCCCCGCCGTGAGTACCGGTGCTGAAGGCGCCGACGACGGTCTGGCCTCCGGCACCCCCGAGAGTCGCGAACCCCCACGGACCCGAGAAATGATCCACACCGTAGTGCTTTTTCATGAACCCACCCAGGGTGGACTCGTCCGTGCAGGGATCAACCTGGTCCCATTCGGCGTACAGCTGACAGATCCGCTTACCGGCTTCCACATGGCACAACGTGCCGTACATGTCGACGAAGCGCGCATTCCTCATCCGCTCCAGGAGGTCGGGGTGCAGACATCCTGGTACCACCTGGGTCAGCGTCCTGCCGAGAACCTGTCGGATGCCCCGCGGATCGTGCGTCTCGATGAAGGTGTGGTCACTGACCGCGGAGTCGGAGAGCGCCCAGTGGCTTCCCGCTGACTTGTACCGGACTCCGGACGGGCGCGTACGGCACAGGTCCACCAGCTCCTGGAGGGACTTCGGATAGGCGGTCTCCGGCACGGACGGAAAGAGAACACCTCTCGGGTCGTCGTGCTTGCGAGTCCACGGTGCGTCGCGGTCCCGGTCGATCATCGTGGAGAACCTCCTGCCTGGAGGCCGGCACACGTGGTCCCTTGGCAGCGGGTGGCGTGGCACCGCGCGTCACACGTGCAGCTCGACAGCGACCTCACAGTAGCGACGCCGGCCGGCATTGCGTGCCGTCCACGCCGCTCACCGCCCGGATCCTCCGAGCTGATCCCCCGCCGGGGCTCGCTCGAAGATCGCGATCGAACCGGAACCGGGCTAGAAAGGTCCGTATGGAACTCACCCAGATACGCCTGTTGGTGTCCGACTTCCCCGCCGTCTACCGCTTCTACCGGGACGTGCTCGGGCTCAAGCCGCAGTTCGAGGCCGAGAGCGGCCCGTACGCCAAGCTCAGCCGCGACACCGGACAGGCCGCGATCGCGCTGCAGGACC
The DNA here is from genome assembly GCF_040684675.1 of Streptomyces sp. NPDC089915. Lineage (NCBI taxonomy): Bacteria > Bacillati > Actinomycetota > Actinomycetes > Kitasatosporales > Streptomycetaceae > Streptomyces > Streptomyces sp. NPDC089915. The sequence continues at coordinate 1,846 of NZ_JBFBGN010000267.1, forward strand.
GGGCGCAGATGGCCGACGTGCTGGGCCGGTTGGGGGCGGAGCCGGAGGGCTACCGCGCGCTGGTGGTGTTGCGTGTGGACGACCTGGACGCCGCCCACGCCGAGCTCCTCTCGCGGGGTGCGGAGTTCACCCGGGAGCCGGGCCCGATGGGCGACCGGCTACGGGTCGCCTACCTTCAGGACCCGGAAGGCAACCTGATCGAGCTCCAGGAGTGGCTGACGCTGCGCGAGCAGGCTGGTGGCGCGCCTACCCGGGAGGCGTAGCAGCGGGGCCCGTCTGTGGCCGGGCCTTTGTCCCGTAACCGGCCGGCCGCGGCGGCCGGCCGCCGGGCCTCACTCCGAGCAGTCCCGCCCGCCACCTCCACAGGTGACTCGAACCACCCTGTCGCGCAGCCCGCCACGCGGGGTGAGCTATGGCCGGAGGTCCCGGACGGCGCGCAGCGCGGCGCGGGCGTAGTCGGCGGGCAAGGCGTCCGGTCGGTGGACCGCGGAGACGGCGGCCAGGACGGCGAGGCGCAGGATGCTCTGTCTCAGCAGCCCCGGAGTCCTGCCCGCAGCGGCTGCGCCATCAGGGACGGTGGCTGAGGGTCAGGAGGCTGCCTCGTCCTCTGCCTGCTCTTCGAAGTGGACGGTGCCGTGCTCGTCAAGGCGCGGGTGGATGGCCTGCGGCGCGTGGGTGTCGGTGTCGGAGGGGCGGGGGCATTCCGGTCCGTCGGGGCCCCAGCGCAGCAGGCGGCGGGTGCGGGCGATGCGGGAGACGACGCCGTGGGCCTCGACCTGGTTGAGCCGGCCGGCGCGGAGTCGTTCCGCGGCCTCGGCGAACACCGCCAGCTCCCCGGCGGCGGGGCTGGTGTTCTCGGCGACGACGGTGTGGGCGTCGACGTCTCTCTCGGCGTCGTAGGGGATCAGGCCGCGCTGGCGCGGTGTCAGCCAGGTCAGGGCGAAGGCCAGTGTGCGGCGGGCGTCGTGGGCGGTGGCGTGGAGGCTGCTGCCCGGCGTCCAGGGCTCGGCGTCGGACCGCTCGACGATCAGGAAGGCCGTCGGCATGATCAGGACGTCGGGGTGGGTCTCCAGAGCTCGCGCGGAGTCCTGCAGTACAGGGTCGGGGAACCTGGTGCCGGTGTAGGCCAGGGAGCGCAGGTACAGCCGCTCGGCCGCCTGCAGAGGGGAGAGCGGGGCGTCCGGGTCCAGGACGAGACCGTCGTCGACCCTCGGCCCGTGGACGGCCGCGCCGGGGCTCCAGTCGGGGACGAGGGGTTCGGGGTCGGTGGGCCATGGCGTCTCGATGTCGCCGTGCGCGTCGACGGCCGCGTACTCCTCGGCCCGCACCACCCGGTAGCGGGTGTCGAGCACGGTGAGTTCATCGACACTCTCGGTCTCCAGCCGGGCGACCGCCGCCAGCAGCGGACGCCGTTCCGCCGAGGTCTGCGCCTCGTCCTTCGCCCGGAACCAGAGCAGGGAGTTCAGCCCGTCCCGGGCCTGCTGCGGACAGTCGTGGGTGACTTCGACAACCACCCGCCACCGCGGTCCGTCCGCCCCGCTCTGCGCTGCC
>NZ_JBFBGN010000268.1:0-3354 GCF_040684675.1 Streptomyces sp. NPDC089915
GCCAGCCGGGCGGCGATCGCCCGGTCATCGGCCAGCTCCTCCGGCGTGAACCCGGCGTCCAGCCCGACCACCCCGGCCCGGTGCGCCAGCAACTCCCGCAGCGTGACCCCGCCCTTGCCCTCGGCGGCGAATTCCGGCCAGTACGAGGCGACGGTCCGGTCGAGCTCCAGCAGCCCGTCCTGCACGAGCAGCGCGGCCACCAGGTAGGCCGCGCCCTTGGTGGAGGAGAACACCCCGACCAACGACTCGCCCCCCACCCCCTCGGACCACAGGTCCACCACCCGCTCCCCACCCCGGTACACGACGAGCTGCGCCCCGGGCGCGTTCTCCTCCTCGGCGAGGAACCCGGTGAACTCCTCCCGCACCCCTTCAAACCCGGCGACAACCGTCCCCTGAACAGCCACGATTTCTCCCCAACCCGGCAACCCGATCTCGCAGTCCGCCAACCCGCCACCCCACGGCCCTATTCCCCCCACCCGGGCAGGCTGGTGTGCCCTCGGTAGAGTCGGGCCGGCGGCCCCTGGAACAGGGCATGCGCGCGGACGGCAGAACGATCCAGCAGTGCATGACGTCCGCCCTGTCCCAACTACGCGAGGCCGGCCTGTCGATCCCGTTCTGACCGCCGCCCCGCCCGGCGCAGCCGCAGATGTGCCCCCGCCAGCAGCATCAGCACCGCGACCGAGAGCGCGGCGTTCACGCTGTACTTGACGGTGAGGGACACCTCGCCCAGAGGATCGACCGCGAACGAGAGACCCGCGTTGACCAGCAGCGCGGCACCGGCGACGGCCGCCACGTGATGGCCGCCCCATCCCGCCGCCCGGGAGCACCACGACAGCAGACCTCCGCCGAGCACCAGGGCCGCGGCGTCCAGCGCGGCTCCGGCCCACGTCGGCGAAGACAGCTGGTGCACGGTCAGCAGGACCACGGCGGCGCCCCCGGCAGCCCACGGGGACACGGCCCGTCGGGACACGACGACGGGCCGGCGCGGTACGGCGAACGCCGCGGCGACGAGCGCGAGCACGACCGCCGCCGTCACCCCGAGCCGGACGGCACCCGCCGTGAACTCCCGCGTGTGTTCGTGGACGAACACGACCACCGCCAGCAGGTACAGCACGGCCACCACCGCCGTCCCCGGCCGACCGAGCCACGGCCGGCCGGCAAGCCGCGGAACGAACGCCTCCACCATGGCGATCGGCGCGGCGAAACTCCAGATCACATGCCCCACGACGAACACCAGCACCTGCTTGACGCTCACACCGAGAACGGGGACGAACGTCGGCATCCGGTCCAGGTCCCACGAAGGGTCGTCCACGAAGTCCGGGTTGAAGAGGCTCTGGTCGATCAGCCCCGCCTCGACCAGCCCGAACGCGGCGCTCAGCAGCAGGATCGTCGGCCACCCGCGCCCCGTCCTGCGCGCGGTCTCGCGGATGAGCACGGCCACGGTGCCGTAGAGCGGGGCCAGGACGAGCAGGCCGGTCAGCAGGTCCAGCGGGTGGCCGATGATCTGGTCGTACCCGATCAGGTACTCGGCGCAGACCGGGGCGAGGACCAGGAGCCCCAGGACCGGTAACAGCCTCCGGAACATGGTCGGCTCGGGGGCGGGGGTGCTGTCCATGATGTCTTCCCTTCACTCACGGAGCGGGCCGATCGCGACGATCGCGTCGCTCATGGCGATCGGCCCCAACATAAACCGAATGCTCGGTCTATTAATCCTCCGCGAGGATGAGACAGGATCGGACCAGACCCCCGCACCCCCTCAGGAAGGACGCCGACACCGTGAGGACCGTCGACCCGGTCAAGCACCGGGCCCAGCGACAGCGCATCGTGAACGCCGCGGCCGCGCTCTTCGCGGCCAAGGGCTTCGAGCGCACGACGACCGCCGACATCTGCAAGGCGGTCGGGATGAGTGCCGGGAACCTCTTCCACTACTTCCCGAACAAGCGGGCGATCTTCCTCGCCGTCTTCGACGACGATCGGGAGGAGAAGACCGAACGCCTCGCCCGGGCGCAGGCGGCCGACGACCCGTGGGAAGGGCTACGGGAGACGGTCGACCTGCTCGCCGAGGCGGCCATGGAGCCGCTCGTCCCGCACCTGGTCATGGAGGCCATGGTCCAGGCGTACCGCGACGCGGAGCTCGATACGCTGCTGAGCCGCGACAACGCCACCGAACACACGGCGGTGAGCACCCTCTTGACGAGGGCCGCCGCCGCCGGGCGGATCGACCCAGGCCTCGACCCCGAGGACACCGCCACCTGGGTCCTCGCGCTCATCGCCTCGCTCTACACCAGCGCCGCCACGGACCCGTCCTTCCGCCCGGCCGAACAACTCCCCACCCTCCACCTCATCCTGCACCGCTACCTCCAGGCCCGCCCGGCCTGATCGGGCGGCGACGATGCGGGTGGGGCCGGCGTCAGCGGGATTCGTCCTCGTCCGTGCGGGTGTCCCAGGTGGCCAGGGGCGTCCCGGCCGCCGTGCTGATCGCGACGATGTCGCAACCCATGCGCTGGACGGCGCCCGTCAGGGCCCGGTGGACCCGTGCGTGGTCGCGGGGTGGGTAGGCCACGCGGATCTGGTGCGGGTTGGACAGGTCGTACGTCAGGTGCCAGTCGGTGCCGGCGGTCGCGAAGTGCTCCTGTCCCGACCCGCCGTCCTCCGTCCGCCAGGATCCGCGGTCCGAGGTGGGGGCCAGGGCCTCGCGGAGTACGCGCAGGCGCTCGGGGCGGGGGAGGGGTCCCTCGGACAGGCGCAGGCAGCGGTGGATGCGGGGGTGGAAGGTGTTGAACCACGGGGCGAGGTCCGGCTCCATGTCGCCGAGGAGCCGGGAGCTGAGCCGCCCGCCGCTCCAGCCCCCGATGAACTCGGCCGCGCCCTCGGTGAAGGTCTCGTAGTAGCCGTCCCGGTCCCAGACCACGACGGGCCAGGAGGCCGGGTCGCCGGCCGTCAGCCAGCACAGCCGGTCCGCGTCCATCGTGGTGCCCCAGACGAGGAGACCGCCCGGCTCGGGGTGCAGGGGGTACGGATACTGCTTCAGCCCGTCCCACCGGGGAGGCGCCGAAGGGTCCCCGTCCTGCCATTCCAGGCCGTTGTACGGGTTGTCGCCGAAGGGTGTGCGCAGGTAGAGCAAGTCGCAGAACTCGCCCCACCCGTACGCCTCGACGAGCGCCTTGTAGTCCCCGGGCAGCCGCACGCCGAGCCCCCGCTCGACCGCGGACCAGTCCCCGCGGGCGTCGAAGGGCTCGGGCGGTGGCGGTATGAGCCGCGTCAGAGAGTCCATCCGGCATGATAGGCGGCCCGGCGGGCAGCCGCATGACGAGGTCGATGACGCCGATGCCGTCCGGGCCGCGGTCGGTGAAG
>NZ_JBFBGN010000269.1:0-3333 GCF_040684675.1 Streptomyces sp. NPDC089915
ATCGAGCTGTTCACGAAGCCGGAGGAGTACCCGACCGACGTGTACGTGCTGCCCAAGCACCTGGACGAGAAGGTCGCGCGTCTGCACCTGGACGCGCTGGGCGTGAAGCTGACGACGCTGCGTCCGGAGCAGGCCTCGTACATCGGCGTCAAGGTCGAGGGCCCGTACAAGCCCGACCACTACCGCTACTGATCCCCGCCCCGGCGGATCGCGCACACTGAAGCAGGCCCCCCGGCACCCGTGCCGGGGGGCCTGCCCCGTCAGCACCCCGTACGCCAGCCAAGGACCACAGCCCATGCCCCGCGGCCGCTACTCGCTCCACGACCCGCACGACCACACGCCGCTCGGCGAGGAGCACTTCCACTGCGCCCCCGGCCCCTCCGGCTGGCGGTACGTCTCCCAGATCACCGCCCCCGGCGGCGACCACCGGGGCTCCGTCGACCTGGCCGTCGACGCGCTGGGCCGCCCCATCCGCCTTGAGATCAACGCCTCGAGCTGGCAGGTGCGCGGCGCCGCCATCGACGGGGTCACCTGGGTCCGCACCGACCCCGCCGGCGCCGAGGCCACCGAGGGCAACGTCGCCGCCCCCGGCTTCACCGGCACCTCCCCGGCCTTCCTCATCGCCACGGCCCGCCTGCTGCGCCTGACCCCCGGCGCCCCCGCGACCCGGATCCGGCTCGTCGCCCTCACCGACCCGGTCCTCGCCCCCCGCACCGTCGACCAGGCCTGGGCCCTGCGCTCCCGCGCCGAGCACCCCACCGACAGCGGCCCGCTCGTCGTCGACGAGTACCAGGTCACGGCCCTCGACACGGGCGAGGTCCACACCGTCCACATCTCCGGCGACGTGGTCCTCTCGGCCCCCGGCATCGAACTCGAACACCTGGAAACCCCGCCGTCCGTCTTCACGGACGACGAGTCCGGCGACGGCTCCGCGGACTTCGAGGGCTTCGAGGACTGAGGCCCACTACCCGGGCGGCGCGAACCCGGTGGCGCGCGGGGCGGGCTCGACGGGCGCCGCAGGCCGCGCCGGCGCCACGGGTGCGACGGGTGCCACGGGTGCCACGGGCGGGACCACCTGCGGGGCCGGCGCGGCGGGGGCGGGCGCCGTGGGCATCCCCCCGTACCCGGCGGGCGCGGTGCCCGGCCCGGGCGCGAAGGCCCGGGCCGCGTCCCGCGACTGCCGCTCGTGCACCACCGCCATCAGGAACGCGGCCGCCGGCACCCCGGCCGGCGCGGGCGCCCCCGTACGGGCCACCACGTCGTCCGCGAGCCGCGCCGCCATCACCGCGCCCGTGTGCGGGTCCAGCTGGTTCATCCGGGTCAGGTACTGCCGGATCGCCAGCCACAGCCCGTCCGGCACGGCCGACAGGTCCAGCGCCGAGAACCGCCCCGCCAGCCACGGCGGCGGAGGGGGTACGGGCATCACCCGCGCCCCCGGCACCCGCTCCCGGATCACCAGCGTGCCCGCGAACACGTCCCCGAGCCGCCGCCCCCGCTCCGACACCAGCGACGCGACGCAGGCCACCGTCCCGAAGGTCATCAGCAGCTCGACGACCCCCATCGCCCCGCGCACCAGCGCGTGCCGGAACCGGATCGGCCCGCCGTCCTCCCGCACCACCCGCAGCCCGCAGGCCAGCTTCCCCAGCGAACGCCCGTGGCTCAGCGTCTCCACCGCGATCGGCACCCCGACCAGCACCAGCAGCAGAGTCGCCACCGCCACGGCCGCCTGCGCGGCCTCGTCGAGCCCGGAGGTCGCGAGCACCAGGACGAAGAACACCACCACGTACGCGGTGAAGTACACGACCAGGTCGAGGAGCACCGCCAGCGCCCGGCTCGGCAGCCGTGCCGGCCGCAGCCCCAGGACGACCGCGTCCCCCGTCACCAGACCGCTCACCGGATGCACCTTTCACCGACCTGACCCGCCCCTGTGCACCCCAGTCTGCCAAGCTGACCGAAGGAGCAGCAGCCGTATCGGGCGGGCCAGGGGCAGGGGAGCGACAACCGGATGGATCTCGACGTCTTCGTAGCCGCCCACCAGGCGCAGTGGGCCCGTCTGGAGCAGCTCCTCGGCCGCGGCCGCCGGCTCACCGGGGACGAGGCCGACGAACTCGTCGCGCTCTACCAGCGCACCGCCACCCACCTCTCCCTGATCCAGTCGAGCGCCCCCGACCCGCAGCTCACGGGCCGCCTCACCCAGCTGGTGGCCCGCGCCCGCTCCACCGTCACCGGAACCCGCCGCGCGAGCTGGCGCGACGCCGCCCTCTTCTTCACGGCCGGCTTCCCGGCGGCCGTCTACCGCAGCCGCCGCTGGTGGATACCGACGGCGCTGCTGTCCACGGCCCTCGGTGTGCTCATCGGCTGGTGGATAGCCACCCACCCCGAGGTCCAGGGCGCCGTCGCCGCCCCCGAACACCTCAAGGACCTGACCCGGCCGGGCGGCGAGTACGAGACGTACTACTCCAGCCACCCGGCGGCCTCCTTCGCCGCGAAGGTCTGGACGAACAACGCGCAGGCGGCCGCCGTCTGCCTGGTCCTGGGCGCCTTCCTGGGCCTCCCCGTCCTGTGGATCCTCTTCCTGAACATGGCCAACCTCGGGGTGGGCCTGGGCCTGATGGCCTCGGCGGGCCGCCTCGACGTGTTCCTCGGCCTGATCCTCCCGCACGGCCTCCTCGAACTGACGGCGGTGTTCGTCGCCGCGGGTACGGGCCTGCGCCTGGGCTGGACGGTCGTCGACCCGGGCCCGCGCACCCGCCGGGCGGCCCTGGCGGAACAGGGCCGCGCCGCGCTCGGCATGGCCATCGGCCTGGCCGCGGTCCTGTTCGTCTCCGGCCTGCTGGAAGGCTTCGTGACCCCGTCGGGCCTGCCCACATGGGCCCGGATCTCCATCGGCGTCGCAGCAGAGGCCGCGTTCCTCGCGTACGTGTTCGTCCTGGGCGGGCGCGCCTCGCGGACCGGCGAGGCGGGCGACGTCGAGGAGGCGGACCGGACGGCGACACTGCCGACGGCGGCGTGATGTGCGTACAAGCCCGTTCAACTGCTAGTCTCCAGGGCGTCTCGCAAAGGGTGTTGACACATCCGGAGCGTGGAGGTAGATTCGAACGGTTGCCTCGAACTGGACAAGTTCGGCAGCGATGGTTTAAAGTCTTCTTCGCCCCCAAGAATCCAAGGAATTGCATTCCGATGGGGCACATCCAGCTCTGAATCAGAAACTGAAGCCGGGAAATCCGGTGGAAAACTTCTGATAGAGTCGGAACCGCCGGAAAGGGAAAGCGCGAAAGCGCAGGACCTGGAAAGCGCCGAGGAAATCGAGACTCGAAAGAGTCTGATAGAGTC
>NZ_JBFBGN010000270.1:0-3293 GCF_040684675.1 Streptomyces sp. NPDC089915
CCCGGCCCCGACGCGGCCGTGGCCCCGGCCGCAGCGGAGCCGGGCCTGCCCGGCGCGCCCGCCACGGGCCCCGAGTACCTGGACACGCCGGCCGCCCCCGTGGCCCCGCAGCTGGGCGAGATCCCGGCGCAGGCCGGAGCGCCGTGGACGGCGGAGCCGGTGGTCGCGGGTGCGGGTGCGGGTGCGGGTGCTGGTGGTGGCGCCGGCGCGGTCGCTGGCGTGGGTGGGGTCGCTGTTGCCGTCGCGGTCGCCGAGCAGGGTGCGGCGGCGCAGGCGGTGGCCCAGGCGGTGGCCGCCGGGCAGGCGGTGGCTGCCGGACAGGCTCTGGCCGAGGGTCAGGGCGTGGCCCAGGGGCAGGTTGTGGCCGAGGGCGAGGGCGAGGGCGTGGCCCAGGGCGAGGGTGTGGCTGAGGTCCAGGGTGTGGCTGAGGGCCAGGTTCCGGCCGACGGTCAGGGTGTGGCCGAGGGCCAGGCTGTGGCCGCAGGTCAGGCGTTGCCCGAGGGCCAGGTTCCGGCCGCCGAGGCTCAGGCTGCGGCCGAGGGCCAGGGCGTGCCCGGCCAGCCTGTGGGCGAGGGACAGCTCGTGGGTGAAGGACAGCCCGTGGGTGAAGGACCGGTCGTGGTCGACGGTCACGCCGTGGTCGATGGCCAGCCCGTCGCGGGCCAGGCGGTCGCGGGCCAGGCGGTCGCGGGTCAGGCTGTCGTCGAGGGCCAGGGCGCCGTCGCCCAGCCGGCCGCCGTCGAGGGCCAGCCCGTTGCCGAGGGGCAGCCCGTCGCGGACGGCCAGCCCGTCGCCGAGGGTCAGCCGGTCGCCGAGGGTGCCGAGGCCCCGCAGACCGCCGCCGCGCCGCAGGCCGTTCCCGTGGCGGAGGGCGCCGAGGGTCCCGAGACCGTTGCCGCTCCGGAGGCCGCCGTGGCCCCTGATGCCGCTGCCACTCCCGCGCCCGACGGTGTCGTGGCCGAGGAGGGCACGGTGGCTGCCGAGGCGTTCGCGCCCGAGGCCGTCCCGGCCGAGGAAGCCGCTCCCGCCGCCGAGGGCGCCCCCGCGCCCGTGGCCGAGGCCGCCGCCGGGGAGACCCCGGCCGAGCCCGTCGCCGAGGCGCCCGCGGAAACCGCGGTCCAGGCCGCCGACGCCCCCGAGGCCCCCGCCGAGACCCCGGCCGAGCAGGCCGGCTCCGCCGCGCCGGCCGACGTACCGGCCGAGCAGGCCCCCGAGTCCGCCGAGGCGCAGCCCGTGGCCGCCGACGCCGAGCCCGCCGCCGGCGACCCCGGTACGGCCGAGGGCGAAGCCGCCGTCGAGGCCCCCGCCGAGCCCCGTCCCTCCGTTGGCGAGCCGGCCCCCGGCTACGCCGACGCCGAGCGCGAGGCCGTCCTGCGCGTCATGCGCGAGCGCCGCGACATCCGCAACGGCTTCCGCACCGACCCGATCCCGCACGAGGTGCTGCTGCGCGTCCTGGAGGCCGCCCACCACGCCCCGAGCGTCGGCCACTCCCAGCCCTGGGACTTCGTCGTCATCCGCTCGGCGGACACCCGCCGCACGATGCACGAACTCGCCCAGCGCCAGCGCGAGGCCTACGCCAAGTCGCTGCCCAAGGGCCGGGCCAAGCAGTTCAAGGAACTGAAGATCGAGGCCATCCTCGACACCCCGGTGAACATCGTCGTCACCGCCGACCCCACCCGCGGCGGCCGCCACACCCTCGGCCGGCACACCCAGCCGCAGATGGCCCCGTACTCCTCCGCCCTCGCCGTCGAGAACCTCTGGCTCGCCGCGCGCGCCGAAGGCCTCGGCGTGGGCTGGGTCAGCTTCTTCGACGAGCGCGAGATGGTCCGCGCACTCGGCCTCCCCGAGCACCTTGAGGTCGTCGCCTACCTGTGCGTCGGCTACGTCGACGAGTTCCCCGAGGAGCCGGAGCTGATGCAGGCGGGCTGGGCCCAGCGCCGCCCGCTGGCCTGGGTCGTCCACGAGGAGACGTACGGGCGCCGCGCGCTGCCCGGCGAGGCCCCGCACGACCTGCTCTCCGACACCGTCGCCAGCATCCGCCCGCTCGACGCCAAGGCGCTCGGCGAGGCCTGGGAGCGGCAGAAGCGGATGACGAAGCCGGCGGGCGCGCTCGGCATGCTGGAGATCATCTCCGCGCAGCTGGCGGGCCTGTCCCGGGTCTGCCCGCCGCCGATCCCGGAGCCGGCCGCCGTCGCGATCTTCGCCGGTGACCACGGCGTCCACGCCCAGGGCGTCACCCCCTGGCCCCAGGAGGTCACCACGCAGATGGTGGCCAACTTCCTGGGCGGCGGCGCCGTCTGCAACGCCTTCGCCAACCAGGTCGGCGCCGAGGTGTGCGTCATCGACGTCGGCGTGAAGGGCGACCTGCCCGCCACCCCGGGCCTGCTGCCCCGCAAGGTCCGCCCGGGCACGGACGACCTGTCCACGGGCCCCGCGATGAGCCGCGAGGACGCGATCGCGGCCATCGAGGTCGGCATCGAGACCGCGCGCGACCTCGTCGCGGCGGGCAACAAGGCGCTCCTGACGGGTGAGATGGGCATCGCGAACACGACCGTGTCCGCCGCCCTCATCTCCGTCTTCACGGGCGTCGACCCGACGGAGGTCACCGGCCGGGGCACCGGCATCAACGACGAGACCCACGCCCGCAAGGTCGATGTGGTCCGCCGCGCCCTGGAGCTCCACCAGCCCGACCTGAACGACCCGATCGGCGTCCTGGCCGCCATCGGCGGCCTGGAGCACGCCGCGATCGTCGGCCTGATCCTCGGCGGCGCCTCGCTGCGCACGCCGGTCATCCTGGACGGCGTGAGCGCGGGCGCGGCCGCCCTGGTGGCCCGCGCCATCGCCCCCGAGGCCCTGTCGGCTTGCATCGCCGGCCACCGCAGCGCGGAACCGGGCCACGTGGCCGCCCTGAACAAGCTGGGCCTGCGCCCCCTGGTCGACCTGGACCTCCGCCTCGGCGAAGGCACGGGCGCCCTCCTGGCCCTCCCGCTGGTCCAGAGCGCGGCCCGCGCGATGCACGAGGTGGCCACGTTCGACTCGGCGGGCGTGACGGAGAAGTAGCCGGTACCGCGGATCGGGGCCGGACACCACAAAGGTGTCCGGCCCCGCCGCGTTGGGGCCCGCCATCTCCCCCTCGAGGGGCCGGGGGAGGGCGGGACTTGAGTCGGGCGGTCTCAGGGAGGGTTGGGGGCTTCCCGTCAGTCTCATCGTCCTTCCGCGTCGGGCCGGTCAGTCAAGAGCGCTCCTTCGTCGCGTCGCTTCGCGATGTCGCTGCGCTCCACTCTTGACAGCCC